>WJLX01000051.1 GCA_014728225.1 Candidatus Coatesbacteria bacterium
AGCGTCGGCCCTGCAGCCCACCGGGCCGGGATCCTTCGCAGGCAACCTGCATCGAGCACCGCTCCCGCCGCCGGCGAACCGCAAGTTTGCTCCGTGCCCCCGGCCGTTCCCCAAGGTCGCCGTCGACCCCACCCTGAAACCGGCGACCCGGGGGACGGCCTTTTCTTATCGGCTGAATATGCTTAGTTGGTCCTTTCCTGACTCGCTCAGTCTTCAGGCTCTGAACCGGCGACCGGGGACGGCCTTTTCTTATCGGCTGAATATGCTTAGTTGGTCCTTTCCTGACTCGCTCAGTCTTCAGGCTCTGAACCGGCGACCGGGGACGGCCTTTTCTTATCGGCTGAATATGCTAAAATAGGCCTCCCCGTGCCAAGTCACCCCTAAGATCACCGCAGGAAGGACGACCATGAGCCAGGATCTGCTCCAATACATCCGCGTCATCGAGGACTTCCCCAAGCCGGGCATCAGCTTCAAGGACATTACCACCCTGATCGGCCACCCCGAGGGTTTCAAGAAGACCCTGGACGCCCTCGAGGCGCTGCACAAAGACAATCCCCCCGACGTCATCGCCGGGATCGAGAGTCGGGGCTTCATCTTCGGCGCCGCCCTGGCCGACCGCTTCGACTGCGGCCTGGTGCTGGTGCGCAAGAAGGGCAAGCTGCCCGCCGCGACCTACGAGGAGACCTACGAGCTGGAGTACGGTACGGCCACCCTCGAGGTCCACACCGACGCCTTCGAGCCCGGCCAGCGCGTGCTGCTGATCGACGACCTGCTGGCCACCGGCGGCACCGCCGCCGCCGCGGTCAAGCTGATCGAGCAGGCCGGCGGCAAGGTCATCGCCGCCGACTTCGTCATCGAGCTCGACTTCCTCGAGGGCCGCGGGAAGCTGCCCGGGGTGACCGTCAACAGCCTGATCCATACCTGAAAACCGCAGCGGCGCGGGGCTGTAGCTCAGTGGATAGAGCAGCGGTTTCCTAAACCGCGTGCCGGAGGTTCAATTCCCCCCAGCCCCACCAAAGGCCGTCCGCGACATCCCCGACCGGGCGGCGGGGACAAAAACCCGCCCGGCGGCGTAGATAAAACCGAACCGGCGGGTGTCCGCCTTGCCGGTACCGAGTTTTTTTACTATATTTGAGGTACGGCTTCCGCAAACCGCCAAGGAGTTTCTTTGCGCACAACCGTTCTCGCCGTCCTGCTCGTCTGTTTCCTCGCCGTCGTCGCACCGGCCCTCGAGGTGCTGGTCGCCGATTACGACGGCGGCTACACCTTCGCCGACCCCGACGGCGACGGCCCGGTCGGCTCCGAAGAGGCCGTCATCGCGGCCCTGGACGCCGCCGGAGCCGATTACGAGCTGGTAAGCGACGTTCCCGACGACCTGTCGGGCTACGATCTGGCCTTTGTCCTGCTGGGCACCTTCCCCGACTCCGAGATCCTGGGTTACGACGACCTGCAGGCCCTGGAGGCTTTCGCCGCCTGGAAGGGGCTGTACCTCGAGGGCGGCGACGTGGGCTACGACTATCATTCCACCGGCCTGTGGTCCCTGTTCGGCGCCGACTACCTCCACGACGGCAACGAGTACGAAGAGGGCAACGTCCAGAGCCTCGAGGGTGTCCCGGGCACCTGGGCCGCCGGGCTGAGTTTCGACTGCCCGGGCTACCGTGCCGACTACACCGACAACTATCTCGATGAGCTGACCAACGACGGCGGCGTGGTGGTCTTCACCGGCGAGCCGATGGGCAACATCACCAACGGCCGGGTGGTGGCCTGCGAGGCCGGCGGCCGCACCGTGGTCAGCTCCGTCCTCTTCGGCGCCCTGGCCGACGGTTCCTCGACCAAAGACGATTATATGCAGGCCCTGCTGGACTACCTCGACGACACCGTCGACGTCCGGCCGGCCAGTTGGGGTCGGATCAAGGCCCTGGCCGACTAGAGCGGGAGAGTGAAAACAGATGCGTAGTTGGCCGATCCTGTTGCTGCTGCCGATCCTGGCCCTGGGCGGGACCGCCCTCCGGGACGACGCCGAATCACGCGGCCCGGGGGATCCCGGCGTACTGCTGATCGCCGATCAGACCGACGGCGTGGCCGATCCGCTGTACTTCGATGATTATTACCGGGACGCCATCGACGACATCTTCGGCCATCCCTACTACTACGACCACTGGGTCCACTCCGGCGAGGTGTCGGCGTCGCTGCTGGCCGAGTACGATGCGGTGATCTGGTACACCGGCCTCTCCGGCGGCACCTCGCCCGCCGACGGTCCCGCCGGCCACATCACCCTGACCGAGAACGAGGAGAACGCCGTCGTTCAATACCTGTCTTCGACACCGGCCGATGATTACCGCGGCGTCTGGCTCTCCGGGATGTACATCGCCTGGAACTGCGTCGCCGATTCGAGCACCCAGGGCCAGTTCTTCTCGACCCTCTTCAGCCAGTACGTCGGCCTGGAGTACCCCCTCGTCAATTTCACCAACCCCATCTACGTCGACAACACCTGGTCGGCGGGGGGCGGTTCGTCAACCCCGCCGCTCAATGGTGTGCCCTACTCCATCTTCTGGGCCGCCGGCGATTACAACTATCCCGACGTGCTGGACACCAGCGGTGGCTCCTGGAGCGCTCTGACCTGGCGCGACTCCGGCGGCACCGACCGCGGCGACTGCATCATCGCCAACGAGGGCGTCAGCGCCTACGGCGGCACCTGGCGCATCGTCCTCTCCTCGCTGCCCCTGGAGAGCATCGGCACCGAAAGCTCCGGCGAGGAGCGGATGTACGTGGCCAACGACATCCTCGACTGGTTCCAGGTCGGCCTGGCCGTCGAGCCGGCGAGCTGGGGGGCCATCAAGGCCGAGGTGCGCTGACCGATCGCCGCCGGTGGAATTAATCGACGCAGAACGGGGACCCGAGCGGTCCCCGTTTTTCACCCGTCCCCAGCCCAGCATGCCCGCCGGTCGGTCAGGGAGCCTTTAAACCCTGTTCGACGACTCCGCCGCTCAGGACCTCGTCGAGGAGCTGCCGGGGGCTGATCCCCAGCCCCCCGGCCAGGCGGATCAGGTTGCGCACGGTGATGTTGCGCTCGCCGCGCTCGATCGAGCCGATATAGGTGCGGTGCAGACCGACGCGCAGGGCCAGGGCCTCCTGGCTCAGACCCAGCTGCTCACGGTGCCGCCGGACGCTGATCCCCAGGGCGCACTGATCATCGATGACCGTCATGACCACCTCCAACCTGACTGTCAATTAACCTCTATGTGTCAGTATAATCCCTCTCAATGACATATGCTGTCATTTTGTCAGTTGCGTGAAAAGATGCCTTGCCCGCCGGGTTACCGCTCTGGTAACATCGGAACCCGACGTCACAATCTACATGACAGGAACGGGGTTGACCGTTGCGTCGTCATTCCCGTCCCGCAATCCCCTCCTTCAGCCGACGGTTTCCATGCTCGCCAAAATCTACTCCGCCGCCGTCCGCGGCGTCGACGGCTACGTCGTCGAGGTCGAGGCCGACGTCTCCGCTGGCCTGTCGAGCTACTCCACCGTCGGCCTGCCCGACGTCGCCGTGCGGGAATCCAAGGAACGGGTCCAGTCGGCGGTGCGCAATTCCGGCTTCGACTACCCGCCGGGCAGCTACACCATCAACCTGGCCCCCGCCGACGTTAAGAAGGAGGGGCCGGCCTTCGATCTGCCCGTCGCCCTGGCCATCCTGCTGGCCACCCGCCAGTTGATCGCCGTGCGCCGCGACAAGCTGGCCGTCGTCGGCGAGCTCTCTTTGGACGGTGAATTGCGTCCGGTGCGCGGCGTACTACCCCTGGCCGCGGCCCTGGAGCGTGAGGGCTTCGAGGCTCTGATCGTCCCGCCCCAGAACGCCCGCGAAGCCGCCCTCGTCGAGGACCTGAACGTCTACCCGGCCCGGACCCTGGCCGAGGCCGGCGAGTTCATCGAGGGTCGTCTCGAGCTGGAACCCCACCGCGTCGACCTGGAGGACGAGTTCGCCCAGGCCGCCGTCTACGGCGTCGATCTCCAGGACGTCAAGGGACAGGAGCACGCCAAGCGGGCCCTCGAGGTCGCCGCCGCCGGCGGTCACAATCTGCTGATGATCGGCCCTCCCGGCGCCGGCAAGACCATGCTGGCCCGGCGTCTGCCGACGATCCTGCCCGACATGTCCCTCGAAGAGGCCCTGGAGACCACCCGGGTCCACTCCGTCGCCGGCACCCTGCCACCGGAGCGCGCCCTGGTCGCCACCCGGCCCTTCCGCTCCCCCCACCACACCATCTCGGCGGCCGGACTGATCGGCGGCGGCAGCTACCCCCGCCCCGGCGAGGTCTCCCTGGCCCACCACGGCGTGCTGTTCCTCGACGAGCTGCCCGAGTTCGAGCGCCGCGTCCTCGAGGTCCTGCGCCAGCCGATGGAGGACCGCCGGGTGACCATCGCCCGGGCCCAGATCAGCCTGACCTTCCCCGCCGGCTTCACCCTGGTGGCCTCGATGAACCCCTGCCCCTGCGGCTATCACGGCGACCCCAAGCACTCCTGTACCTGCAGCCCCGCCCAGATCGCCCGCTACCGCTCCAAGATCTCCGGTCCCCTCCTCGACCGCGTAGATATCCACCTCGAGGTCCCCGCCGTGCCCTACGAGGAGCTGGCCGCCAAGAGCGGCGGCGAGCCCGGCGAGGTCGCCAAGGAGCGCGTCAACGTTGCCCGTCGGCGTCAGCGCGAACGCTACGCCGGTCACGGCGTCCACTCCAACGCCGGCCTCTCCAGCAAGCTGATCCGCAAGTTCTGCCGTCCGACCGAGCAGGCCCGCCAACTGCTGCGCCAGGCCGTCGACCGCCTCGGCTTCTCCGCCCGGGCCTACGACCGCGTCCTCAAGCTGTCCCGCACCATCGCCGACCTCGAGGGCGCCGAACAGATCAACGCCGCCCACGTCTCCGAGGGCATCGCCTACCGCAGCCTGGACCGGGAGTTCAAGGGGGGAGTATGAGCCACAGTTGCCGAATCGTCCCCCTCGTGTTGCTCTGCGCTGTGCTTTGCCCGACGGCGGCCCCGGCCGGGGGCGGCCTCGAACAAGGCTGGGTGGTGAGCGCGGGACTGCAGCCGTTGGTCCTGGGCGGTTGTGTACACGTCGACCCCCTCGAGGTCGAGGAGTACCGCTCGGGAGACGAGGATGATGAACGCATGGGTCGTCGGGTCACCCTGCGCTTCAGCACCGCAGACGGCGCCGCCCCCGATCAGACCGCCGTCGTCGAGCTGCCCCGGGGCTGCGAGGAGCTGGTCGGCCGCTTCCACAACGGCGTTGCTTACCTGCTGCTGGGGGGAAGGACGCGCTACACCCTGCTGCGCTGGAAGCCCCACGCCACCGTGGAAACCCTGCTCGAGGGCGGGATGTTCATCGGCTTCGCCGCCGACGATGAGGTGTTGCTGCTGAGCCGCGACCTGCCTTGCGATCCCGCCGTCCACGGCTTCAGCCGCGCCGACGTGCTGCCCCTGCGTCACGACGGCGCGCCGCCCGGCGGCCTGAGCGAGAGCCACCACCAGCAGTACCTCCAACTCGATGTCGAGCTGGAGAAAATCCTCGAACCGCTCTGGCTCGCCTACGCCGACAGCTACCTCGCCGCCGACTCCGCCGACTGCTTCCCCGCCGCCGCCATCGACGGCGACATCGCCACCGCCTGGGTCGAGGGCGTCGACGGCGAAGGAACGGGCCAATCCCTCGGCCTCGAGTTCATCCTGCCCTTCGAGGTCCGCAACGTGGCCCTGCTGCCCGGCTGGTGCGCCTCGCCCGAGGTCTGGTGCACTTACGGACGCCCACGCCGCGTGCGCCTCGAACTCGCCGACGGCACCATCGTCGAACATGAACTCGAGGACACCCCGCGAACTGCGGTGATCCGTTTGGAAGAGACCCACACGGTCAACTGGCTGACCCTGACCATCCTCGAGGCCTACCCCGGCGAGCGCGGCGCCGACACCGCGATCTCCGAGCTGACGATCAACTACCTCGCGGGGTATTAGCGAGCCGAACACAATGACGGCTCGACGAGGTAATACGTCCTACGGGACCCACCCCGGCGCGGCGGACCCTTGAGTTTATGCTCCGGACGGATCGCGGGTCACTTCAGCCCGGGGCCGGAGTTGGCACGGTTGTTGCGGAGGCGATACCCTCCGGACAGACCGACGGTCGCCGAGCTGCAACAACCGTGCCAACTCCGGCCCCGGGAGAGGCGACGGGGCGAAAGAGGTTGTCACGGGTCCGCCGCCGGATCACCGGGGTATTAGACGCGGTCCGTTTCCCAGACTTTGCAGCCTACTCCAAAGGTCGATGCGCCGACTCCCGCCCAGCTTTGTACTCCTGGCTCTGCTCTCCGGCTGCGCCAACCCCGCCGTCGAGCAGACACGTGAGCTGGAGACGCTGTTCAACGAGCGGCTGGCGGCCGAAGATGCCGGTGGAGCGGCTGCCGAGCTGCGCGTCGTCGTTGACGAGCGAACCGACTACGACGGCGCCGTGCGGGCCCTGTTCAGCGATCTGGCCGACTTCATCGCCGCCGTCGAGGAGCGCGAGCGGGCCCTCGAGACGGCCGAGCGCGAGGCCGCCCTGCTGCAGACGGAGCTGAGCGAGGCGGACCCTCGGGCGGCCAAGGCCGCGGCCCTGGCGGCCTTCAGCGACGCCGCCGCCGAGATCGAGGCCGAGTTCCGCCGCGCAACCGACGAGCTGGCGCCCCAGATTCTTTACGGCGCCCGGGAGCTGCGCCGCTTCGCCGATTGGGAGCCCGATCCGGCGGGGGCGGTGGGGCAGATCCTGCTCCAACTCGGCGAGGAGGAGATCCTCCTCTTCCCCGACGAAGAACCCGGCCAGCAGCTCTGAATCGCGAGCGTTGCCTTTTCGACAACAACCTACGTCAACTGCGAACGAGGCCCGTGATGAGAATTGACGAGCATCCCGTGCTGGAATTCGAGCGGGGCCGGCGGGTGGCTTTCACCCTGGACGGCGAGATCCTCGAGGGCTACGAGGGCGAACCGATCGCCGCCGCTCTGCACGACAACGGCGTACAGGTCCTACGCTACTCGATCAAGCGCCGACGTCCCCGCGGTTTCTTCTGCGCCGTCGGCAACTGCTCGAGCTGCCTGATGGTCGTCGACGGCCACCCCAACGTCCGCGTCTGCGTCACTCCGCTGCGCGCGGGGATGCGCATCGAGCGCCAACGCGACAAGGGTCGCCTCGACAGCGCCGCGGCCGGGGAGGTCGAGCGATGAGCTTCCCCACCCTGGAGCCCGCCGTCCAGCCGCGCGAACTCGACCTGCTGGTGGTCGGCGGCGGTCCGGCGGGGCTCTGCGCCGCCGTCGAAGCCGCCCCCTCCGGTGTCGAGATCCTCGTCGTCGACGACGGCCCCCGCTTCGGCGGCCAGTTGGTCAAGCAGACCCACAAGTTCTTCGGCTCCAAGCTCCAACGCGCCGGGGTCCGCGGTTTCATCATCGGCGACGACCTGCACGCCGAGCTGACCGAGCGCGACAACGTCACCCTGTGGGGCGATTCGACGGTCCTGGGGATCTACCCCGACGGCGTGGTCAACGTCGAACATGACGGACGCTACTGGAAGTTCGAGCCGCGGAAGATCGTCGTCGCCGCCGGCGCCGGCGAGAAGGCCTTGGCCTTCCCCGGCTCTGACCTGCCCGGCGTCTACGGCGCCGGGGCCGTCCAGACGTTGATGAACGTCCACGGCGTCCTGCCCGCCGAGCGCCTGCTGATGGTCGGTGCCGGCAACATCGGCCTGATCGTCAGCTACCAACTGCTCCAGGCCGGCTGCGAGGTCGTGGCCATCGTCGAGGGCCTGCCCCTCTACGGCGGCTACCAGGTTCACGCCAGCAAGGTCCGCCGCGCCGGGGTGCCCATCCTCTGCGAGCATTCGATTCTGCGCGTCGAGGGTCGGGAGAAGGTCGAGACCGCCGTCGTCGCCGAGCTGGATAACTGGCGGCCCGTAACCGGCACCGAGCGAACCTACGACTGCGACGCCGTCTGCCTGGCCATTGGCCTGGCGCCGCAGAACACCCTCCTGCGCATGGCCGGGGCCGAACACGGCTACATCGCCGAACTCGGTGGCTGGGTCGCCCTGCGCAACGACCGCGGTGAGACCAGCGTTCCCGGGCTCTACGTCGCCGGTGACTGCGGCGGGATCGAGGAAGCCTCCAGCGCCATGATCGGCGGCCGGATCGCCGGCCTCGACGCCGCCCACCACCTGGGCGCCCTCGGTGGAGCGGACTACCAGCAACGCCTCGAGCGCCTGTTCGCGGAACTCGAGAGCCTGCGGGCCGGACCCGTCGGCGAGCACATCCGCGCCGGAATGGCCAAAGCCGTCGCGCTCTAAACCGCGCGCCGACCTTTGAAGTGCACCATCCGTGACCCCCGGTCCAACCGCGCCCCGCCCCGGAACTGGCACGGTTTTTGCGGCGTCCAAACCCGCTGGACGGACTACGGGGTTCGGTGGTGCAAAAACCGTGCCAGTTCCGGGGCGGGGCGCTCGGCAGCGTTGAGCCGTTCGCCAACAGCTCTTCAAAGGTCGGCGCGAAACCGCCGACCCCCCGTTAACGAGGAGACGCTCCGATGGTAGACAGGGACAAGCGCGACCTGCTGGTGCCGGTGATCTTCCACCTCCACCAGCCGGTGGGCAACTTTCCCGGCACCTTCGAACACGCCTTCGAGCGTAGCTACCAGCCTCTGGTGCGGGAGCTGGATTCAAGCGGGCTGCGCTTCAACCTGCACATCTCGGGAGCGCTGCTGGACTGGCTGGTCGACGAGCACCCGGTGTATGTCGAGCGGTTGGGTGAGTTGATCTGGGAGGAGCGGCTGGAGCTTCTCGGCGGGGGTTACTACGAGCCGATCCTGGCCATGCTCCATCCCGACGACCGGCGGCGTCAGCTCGAGCGGCTGGCGGACCGGTTGGAGGAGCTTTTCGACCGGCGTCCGGCGGGGGCCTGGCTGGCGGAGCGGGTTTGGGAGCCGCGTTTGGCGGCGGAGCTCGCCGGGGCCGGGTACCGTTACACTTTGTTGGACGACCGGCACTTCCACGATCTGGGCTGGTCGACGGAGCAGGTCTACCGCACCTTCGCCACGGCTGACGGGGCGGACAACCTGGCGGTTTTCCCGATCGACGAGCGTATCCGCTATTTGATTCCCTGGGAGGAGCCGGCGGCGACGCTGGAGTACCTCGCCGGCGCCCGCACGGGCGACGCCGACCGTCCCGGCGTGGTGGTGATCATGAGCGACGCCGAGAAGATGGGGCTCTGGCCGGCCAAGCGGGGCAGCACCTACACCCTGTGCTACCGGGACGGGTGGATGGCGCGCTTCCTCGGCGCCCTTAAGGGGGAGGCGTCGTTGCTCTGTGTGCGGCTGTCGACGGCCCTGGAGCGCCGCCCGCCGGAACGCCTGGTCTATCTGCCGACGGCCTCCTACGACAAGATGGCGGTCTGGGCCTTGCCGACCCCGGCCCGTTCCCGGCTGGAGGACCTGCCCGAGCGTCTGGAAGCCAGCGTCGACACAGATGCGGTCAGGGACGACGCGCTGAAGTTCATCCGCGGCACCCACTGGCGCAACTTCCTGGTCAAGTATCCTTCCGCGGGTCGACTGCAGCGGTTGTACCTCTA
Organism: Candidatus Coatesbacteria bacterium; assembly: GCA_014728225.1. NCBI lineage: Bacteria > Candidatus Coatesiibacteriota > Candidatus Coatesiibacteriota bacterium. The sequence goes on from WJLX01000051.1 coordinate 9,622, forward strand.
CGTCCGTGAGCGCCTGAACAACCGCCGCTGCGATATCGACGCCCTCGAGGCGGCCGAGCTGTGGGACCTAGTCGATCGGGCCGTGGTCAACGATCACTTCTGGCACGGGTTGTTCGGCGGGGCTTACTACCACTTCCTGCGCCACCACTCCTATCGCTGCCTGGCCCGGGTGCTGCGCCGGCTGGACGACGCGGCGGGGCTCCGGCTCGAGGAGCTGGACTACGAGGGGCTGGGCCGTCCGACGGCCGTCTTCAACGACCATCGCCAGTTGCTGGTTCTCGATCACGAGGGCGCCGTGCTGGAGTGGCTGGTCAAGGAGCCGCCGGCGGGGTTGGCCGGCGGCTTCACCCGTATCGCCGAGCCCTACCATCCGGCGAAGACGCCGGGCTTCAAGGTCGACGCCGCCCGGCGCGGCTTCGCCCGTCTCGCCCTGCTGCCGCCGGCTTCGAGCGCCGAGCGCTTCCTGACCGGCGGCCTGGAGGCCGTCTACCCCATGCTGGACTCCCTGGACGTTTCCGGCAAGACGGCCCGGCACGGCAAGACGATTCGGTTCGCCGGTCGAGGGCTTCACCTCGGGCAGAGCGTGAGCTTGAGCGGCAGCGGCGCCTGGCGCTGGGAGCTGGAGCTGATCAACCCCGACTCCGCGCCGCTGGCCTTCGATCTGTTGCTCGACCTCAGCCCTTCCCCGCCGGCGGGACCCAAGCAACTGGCTTTGGCGACGCGCTCGGGCGAAAGCTGGAGTGAACGTTCGGTCACCCGGCGCGGTCGCAGTAAGAACGTCGAAGCCTGGCGCCTCGCCGACGAGGGGACGGGGCTGACCCTGTCCAGTGAAGTAGCCCCGGCGGCCCGGCTCTGGCGTGCCCGCCTGCTGACCCTCGAGGGCACCGAGGCCGGGGTGCGGCGGAGCTGGCAGGGCCTGCAACTGGTCTGGGCCTGGCGGATCGAGCTGCCCCCGGCCGGACGACGCCGCCTGCGGGCCGAGTTCGGCGTCCAGGGAAGCAGATGAGCATCAACTGGTGGCTCTTCGGCGCCGGGGCGGCCCTCCTCGGCCTGGTCGCCCTGCTGCGCTACCATCACCGCCGACGCTACGGCACGACGGCCCCGGAACCCGTGGTCGTGTTGACCTATCACAAGGTTCAGCCGGAGCTGGAGCTCGGCGGTACCTGGCTTACACCGCGGGCCTTCCACCGACAGCTCGAACTGATCCGCGGCGCCCGACTGCCCGTTTTTGCCCTGGTGGACTACCTCGAGGCCCTGCACGGCGACAGCCCGCCGCGGCGCGGGGTGGTACTGACCTTCGATGACGGCTACCGCTCCGTCCTCGAGCACGCTCGGCCCCTGCTGGAGGAGTTCGCCTGCCCGGCGACGGTTTTCCTGGTCACCGGCTACGCCGGACGGCCCAACGACTGGGACCACTCCCTGGCCCGGGGGCGCTTTCGCCATCTGAGCTGGGACGAGGCCCGGGAGCTGACCGCGAGCGGCCTGGTGACCTGCGGCAGCCACGGCGTCAGCCACCGCGACCTGACCGACCTGCCCGACGGCGAGCTGGAGCGCGAGCTGGTCGAGTCCCGCGAGGCGATCAGCGCTGAGCTGGGCCGGACGCCGAAGTGCTTCTGCTATCCGTTCGGCCGCCATGACGAGCGGGTGCGCGCCGCCGTCCGCGAATCCGGCTACCTCTACGGCATCGGCGTCGTCGATCGCACGGGCCGCGGTCGTCGACACCCCACGGCTCTGGCCCGGACGGGAATGTACCTGACCGACGGCGCCGGCGCCCTGGCCGTGCGTCTGGGCTTGCGCCATCCGCGACGCTACTGGGCCGAGGACCTCAACAACCGCATCATCAACTGGTTTACCCTGCTGACCGCCGCCCAGCAACGCCGCCGCCGCCGCTCCGGCAAGGCTGATAAACCTTGACAGTTCAACCACCCTGTGGTAACCTGACCACTGTTAGCAAAGTCCGCATTTATCATCCTGCATCGGCTGTGCTCAAGCACCTTCCGGCGCCGGTCGAGGGGCGTCAGATTGTTACGACCCCAACCGTCGAGTGTCCTCCGAGTGTTTCCCCGAGCGTTCCTAACCGGGTACGCTCTCACCTCAAGCCGGAGGAGGGCCGGACTGTGTCGGCCGGCTCACGCCGGGTAGCAGCTAGACCACGCGTACTGTGCCGTCCGGAACGCGCTCACCCCACGGACTGTGTCGGCGGCTCACGCCGGGTAGCAGCTAGACTACACGTACTGTGCCGTCCGGAACGCGCTCACCCCACGGACTGTGTCGGCGGCTCACGCCGGGTAGCAGCTAGGCTTACAACCGGGCACGCCCCTGATACAAACAGCCAATTCCAACGGGCGGCCCCTGTTTCTTTTAGTTACACCGATCATCAAACTGGTCAACAAACTGCTCAAGCCGGATTCATCTCTAGACTTCGCCAACGTTTTTATCACGTAGCTTTTCAACCCCAGCTTTAAGTCCACCCAGTGTGGTCGAAAGCCTCCACTACCAAACCGGAGGAAGATATGCGGAAGATTCTGGTGCTCCTCTTCAGCCTGGCCCTCTGCGGAGCGGTCTTCGCCGGCAACGCCATCACCGTCACCGCCGGCCAGAACGTCAATTCCAATCCCGTCGTCGGCGCGCCGGGTCCCACCATGATCCAGTACCTTCCCTGGGACGGCGAGCAGGGCTCCGACGACCTGGGCGTCGATTTCGACACCTCCCACGACGCCGAGAACCCCTACAACCCCGAATACTACGTCTACATCGATAACGAGGGGCTCTCCGGGATGATCGAGCCCGACTACGACTGGCGCGACATCTCCGACGGCACCGAGCTCAACCTGACCGGTGACGATATGGCCGTCTCCGTCACCCTGCCCGGCACCTTCACCTTCTACGACAACGCCGATCTCGACTCCGGCGGTGACTACGACAGCATCTACGTCTCCACCAACGGCCTGGTCGGTTTCGAGTCCCAGTACTACTCCAGCGGCGATTACGACGACTACGCCAACCGCCTGCTGCCCGACCTCTACGGCGACCAGCATTCCTTCATCGCCGCCTTCTGGGACGACCTGGTGATGCTCGACAACAGCCACGTCTACACCAAGTCCGAGGGCAATGAGTTCATCATCTCCTGGGTCGATTTGGGCATCCGCGGTTACGAGGATCTCGTCGACGGCACCGTCTCCTTCCAGCTCATCCTCGACTACGACGACTACTCCTACACCATCAACCTGCAGGACATCAGCGTCCCCGGCACCGGCCACGACAAGGGCGGCAGCGCCACCATCGGCGTCGAGGACAAGCACGGCATGGCCGGCACCTACTGGCTCTATAACAACCCGGTCAAGATCGACGACGAAGCCTGCGCCGCGTTCATCGTCTGGCAGGCTCCCAGCGATTTTGATATGTACCATCCCAGCGGCAAGGATTACTCCGGTGCCGGTGGAATCGATGCCAACTACCCCGACACGGTCACGCAGGGTGACATCTACGAGCTCGACTGGGACGACAGCGCCAACAACAACCCCTACGGACCCGTCGATGTCGGCTACGTCGTCAAGGTATACAACGATGATGAAGAGCCTGTCGGCGACGGTAGCGCGAATCACGGCAAGATCGAGGACGATGAGGAAGAGATCATCAGCTACGAGATGACCACCGCCTACTACAACCTCGATACCAGCACCCTCGAAGTCAACGGCAGCAATTACCCGTACTATCAGCTCGTTGTCTTCGCCGATGACGGTTGGGGCCGTACCGAGGCCACTTACGTCAACAGCGATCAGCCGAGTGGTGACAATCCTCGTCATTACACCTTCAAGCTCGTCGAGGCCCTCGCCGCTCCGGGCACCGACGCCGTCGTCCCCACCAGCTGGGGCGCCATCAAGGCTGTCGACTAGACCCGGCGACAACGCTTAGTTGATCCGCTGAACAAACCGGGACGCTCCAGGGCGTCCCGGTTTTTTATGACCCAAGCGTTGGCCTTTGGCTTCAATCGACGGCTGAGACATGAGAGCCGTTAGTCATCGCTGCGCGGGCGGGACCCGAAGAAACGGAGGTGGGGATCCGCCCACCTCCGAGTTCGCTCCAGCGCCCATTATTACCGTACAACGATCCGGCGGTTGGTGGTCCGTTCGTCGGTGGCGACGCTGACGCTGTAGACGCCGTTGGGCAGAGTCCGGCCGCCTTCGTCGAGGGGAATCTCGATGATGTGGCGACCAGCCGCGAGCAGGCCCAGGTTTTCTTCGCCTACGCAGCGACCCGCGATGTCATAGATACGGTAGGAACAGAAGGTGGCGTTCTCCAGTTTCAACTCCAGCTTGACCCTATCCGTTGCTGGATTGGGATAGACCAGGGAGACGGGCTCGACGGCGTTATCGGGCGCCTCAGCCACCTCGTTGTCTTCATCGAGTGTGAGGCTGGGGTTATCGTAGAAGTAGAAACCGCAACCGACCACGCAGAAGGGATCCGCTCCTTCAGAGGCGCGGATATACGGGTTGGGAGCAATGGGAGGATCGTAGGCGTCGGCGTACCAGCCGATCGGCTGGAAAGGCTCCATCCGCCAGGTAGCGACGTACAGCCGTTTTTCGTTTGTTGCGTCATCTACATCGGTGAAAACGATATAGGGCTTGTTGATCGGACCGCCTTCGAGGGAGCCGTAATGCAGGTCGATGGCCTCGTTATCCCCATCGTTGAATAAGTATTCAATGCCGGAGCGGATCGATTGGGGGTTCGACCATGTCAACCCGCCGTCACTGCTTTCGATGTAGTAGAGCCGGAAGGTGTCGCCGCCGCTCTCCTCTTCGAGGTAGACGACGCCGTAGTGCTGGTGGTCGTAGGTGTCGATACGAATGCAACCGGCCGCGTTGTCTGAGATTTCGAGCAGGTCGTCTACCCAAGGATCGTCCCAAATATTATCATCGCGAACTATGTAGTAGCTACCGTCGGCTTCGAAAGCTGCAATATAGCTATCTTGTAGGTAGTCACGCTTGAAACAGATATCAGTTGATTTACATGAATAAACATCCTCCGTAACCGTATAGGTTGACCAATAGAAGTCGAAAATATACCAGCGCCAAGCACGGCTAAAATCTATCTCATCATTGCTTTCATCATAGTATAGAACAATTGGTAATGGTACAGATTCTCCAAATTCATTGGCAGTATATAGATCAGCTACAGATTGGGAGCATTCTTTATGAGGAGGAGGTTCATTGACTTCGTTATCACCGAGACTCCTATCCTCGCTAGGCATTTTTGTTGGTACTGTGCCATCGTAGCACATTGTATGCTGCCAAAATGGACTAGTATCTATCCATTTGCAGCGGGAATAGCCGACTAATTCTTGATATCTCCCAAATACAGTACTATATGTTCCCAATCCATCAGCAACTACCATCGGGTAATTAAACCATTCTTGGTCATTATGTGTACCGTCTTCTAGAAATGATACTGTTACCTGACTTAGCGCTTCTGTAACAACTGAAAGTAGCTCTACTGAAGAGAACATTGGTTCGCCGGCGGCATTGAAGCCGACGACATGCTGGGTTTCCAACTCATTACCGCTGACTCCGGCAATGTAAGCCATACCATCATAAAAATCCACCGATGAGCCCGAGCTGCCGAGCTGAGTTTCGGCGAAAGTAAAGGTGCCAAACGAGGCGCCGGCGAGTAAGACGATGGTGAGGAGAATTTTATTGAAAGACATCGCGACTCCTTTTTTGGTTTGGGGATCGTCTACCGTCTTCGGACCGCCAGCTGTCTGTAACCTGCTGATAACATCCGGGATGGGCTGTGATATTCTGCCGCGAAAAAGGGGGGGCAACAAGTGGCGGAAAACCGAGCAACCGACCGGCCCAGTTGTTGCCCAAAATGTAACCATAGAACGCACTATAAGTTGCCCGACGGCAGATGTAAATGTAAGAATTACGGAAAGGAATATGCCCATCGGCCAAGATAGACGAAGCTATCTTGCAATGCTATCTCAAGAGAAGCAAAAAGAGATAGCTCGCTTATTATGGCTGAGCGTTGCGGCGGCCGCCGCGGCCAGGGCGGTCGGCTTATCCGCTAATAAACAGCAGCCACATGGTGCAATCGACTTACAATCGACTTACAATCGACCAAGGGAGCGCCGCGCCGCCGCTCGCCAGGCCGCGCTGGAACCGACCGTCTACCCCGCTACGCCGACGGCCGGCGGGCCCACAAGAAACTGTCGCTCAACGGCTTCCACCACAAGCGCATCAAGCATGACAAGACACTGGTTGACGGCAAGGTGCATATCAACGGCCTCGAGAGCTTCCAGGGCGACGCCAAACGACGGCTAAAGGCTGCTCACGCTGGCTTCAAAGGCAACTTCAGGCGCTTTATCTGAGAAAGGTCGTTCCGCTTCAAGCATCGCGACGACGAAAACACGCTCGACTGCCCGCAGGATGCACTGCTCAATTGGTCCGATCAGGTTTGTTCCGCTCAGGTTACATGATGCCTTAGTTTTTTGGTAAGCGGCTTATGTCATAATTTTACGCATATTGGAGGATGTCAAGTTGTCATGTGAGAATGAGGGGAGTGATCAACGATGTTCCTTTTGTGCTGCCTTTTCTGGTAAAATTCAGCCTTTAGTCGCTCAGTGGTAGGCGTCGGTTCGACGCTCCTGGATCGAAGAATCTGCGCCCGTTCCCGGGGAGGGCGAAGCCATGGCGTTACGCCGCGTGACCCGTTGGGGACTGAGCCTGCTGCTCGCCGGGCTGCTGCTCACCGGCTGCGGTCGCGACTTTCCCCTCCTCGAAGACTATCAGCCCGCGCCCAAGCAGCGCTACCAGCCACTGG
>WJLX01000052.1 GCA_014728225.1 Candidatus Coatesbacteria bacterium
GAGAACTTCCGGGGCTGCGCCGAGCGCCGGTCAACAGCCCACCACGGTGGTTTCAAGCGCAACTCCAGACTCTCTATCCGTGAAAGGTCGTTCCGCTTCAACCACCGGAACGACGAAAAATGTCTCGATAACCGTCAGGATGCACTGTTCAATTGGTCCGCTTAGGTTACATGATGCCCTACCCAATAAAAAGATAAAGGCGGCTAGAAGCGCGAGGGTTAGCAGCTCCGTAACTGTTTCTAATTGTCCGGTCGAGGAACTCGAGCCCCCGACTTACGGTTATTGGCGAATCAAGGCGGAATGCGGAGCCTCAGCTTCGTGAGGTTGATGTAATAAAACGGCCGACCATGTGGTCGGCCCTGATGTATCCAGCCGGGCGACTAGAGAACCCATCGCCTGTATGGTGTCATGGGACCAACACCACCCGCTAGAAGGCCCCCTCGCCGGGTTTCCAGCTCGATTCGGGACAGACCCGGGCCACCAACTCGACGATACGCTCGGTCTCCAGGTTCTCGGCGGCCTGGTAGATCTGTTCGATCAGCTCCCAGAGCTCGGCGTGGACGCCGTTAGAGCGGGCGATGAGCAACTGGGGATGCGGGCTGGGCAGGCGTTCCTCGGAGAGGCTGAACAGGCGTTCCTGGAGTTTCTCGCCGGGGCGGGGACCGGTGATCTCGATGGGAATCTCGCCGTTGTCGTAGCCGGAGAGCTCGACGAGCATTTTGGCCAGGTCGATGATCCGCAGGGGCTGACCCATATCGAGAACGAAGACCTCGCCACCCTCGCCGAGGGCCGCGGCCTGGAGGACGAGCTCCACGGCCTCGGGGATGGTCATGAAGAAGCGTTCCATCCGCGGGTCGGTGACGGTGATCGGCCCGCCGCGCTCGATCTGTTCCTGGAAGACGCCGATGACGGAACCCCGGCTGCCCAGGACGTTGCCGAAGCGTACGCTGATGAAGCGGCAGCCGTCGCTGTTGTCGTCGGCCAGGCGGGCGATGACCTCGCAAACGGCCTTGCTGGACCCCATGGCGTTGCTGGATTCGACGGCCTTGTCCGTGGAGATGACGACGACGCGTTCGACGCCGTGGCGGGGCGCCAGCTCGGCCAGGGCCAGCATCGAGCCGACGTTGTTGCTGAAGGCCTCGCAGGGGTTGTCCTCCATCAGGGGGACGTGCTTGTGGGCGGCGGCGTGGAAGATGACGCCGGGGCGGTGGACCTCGAGCACCCGGGCCAGGCGGCGCTTGTCGCGCAGGTCGACGATGGCGCCGACCAGGTTGCCGCGGGGCTTGCGCCGCTGCAGCTCGTTATGGATCTCGAAGATCGGGTTTTCACCGTGGCCCAGCAGGACCAGCCTGGCGGGATTGAAAGTGATCAACTGGCGGCAGAGTTCGGCGCCGATGGAGCCGCCGGCACCGGTGACCAGGACGGTCTCGTCGGTGACATAGTGGCGGATGGCTCCCATATCCAGGCGGATGGGCTCCCGGCGCAGCAGGTCCTCGACGCGCACGTCGCGCACCTGGGTCAGCTTGGCGTCGCCGTGGATGACGTCGAACATCGACGGCAGCACGCGGTAGGGTACGTCGGCGCGGTCGCAGAGCTGGGCCAGGTGGCGGATGGTGGCGCCGGAGGCCGAGGGGATGGTCAGCAGGACCTCGTCGACCTCGTACTCCTCGACGTACTGAGGTAGATCGATCAGGGGACCGAGGACGGGGGCGCCCTCGAGCTCCCAGCCCTGCTTGTCGGGGTCGTCGTCGAGGAAGCCGACGCAGACGTACTGGCTGCGGGGGTTGTTGAGGATCTCGCGGGCGATCATCCGCCCGGCCTCGCCGGCGCCGCAGAGCAGCACGCGGTTTTTTTCTTTTTTGCGTTTGGGTGTCATCTGTTTGTCAGCGCTCCCGTTACGGGATTCAGTATAGCAAGAAGCGTGCCGGTTTAACAGCGGGATAATGTAACAATATGCAAATAAAGGTTTTATTTAATAGCATATAATCCAGAAACAAGACAAAGAATCCCAAAGAAACGGGTATTATTCCCCCCACCGTTACATATGCTAACATAAAAAGATAGTCAACAAAAAAGCCCACAAATATAGCTGCAATTTTATTGACACATATGTATTCTTGCGCTATACTGTCACCGTTACCAAATCACAAAAACGAAAGGAGTCGTCCATGTCCAGCCATACGGTACGGATCAGCGATGAGGGCAAAAGGCGACTGGAGGAACTATCTTCGCTCTATCAGCTGAGTCAAACAAAAACCCTGCAAAAATGCCTGGAGGAAGCCTATCGAACAAGAATCCTAGAAGAAGCTAATCTTCAATATGCACGTATAAACGCTGATGAAGAAGCTCGGCGTGAACAAGAACAAGAACGAAAACTATGGGATCGGACAATAATGGACGGTCTCTAACAAGGAGGCAATATGCCTAATCTTCAAACCATTCGACGCGGAAGCGTCTGGTTAATCAACCTCACTGATGCAGTAGGACATGAAGAAGATGAAACTAGACCTGCAGTCATCGTTTCAACAGATGCCTTTAACAATGGGCCTGCGGGTTTGGTAGTAATTGTTCCAACAACTCGCACTAAGCGTAACTATCCCTTCCATCATGAAATCCGTTCGCCTGAAGGCGGGCTGATATCAACAAGTTATATCATGGTCGACCAAATGAGAATAATCCCCAAGGATCGATTAATTAAGGTTTTAGGTAGTGTACATCCTGCGACAATGTCAAGTATAGAGGAGTCGATTAAAATTATATTGGAACTGTAGCAATATAAGTCATTATACTACGAGACCAGCTTATTGCTGGTCTCGTAGCTTATCGGCACATCAGGAAAGAAAAAACACCTCCAGGTCCCGGCCGCTGACCACGGGCCCGTCGTAGTGCTCGCGAATCTCCCCCAGCAGCTCCTCCTCGTTCACCCCCCAGAACAGTTGATGGTACAGCACCAACAGACCTGGCCGGACCAGGTTGGCGATCCCGGCCAGTTGGCGGGTCGAGGTGTGAACGGCGCGGTGATAGGCCCGCCAGTCCGGCGGCCTCGTTTCCAGGCCGCGCTCGGAATAGATCTCGTGAACCAGGACGTCGCAACCCCGGGCGGCCTCGATCAACGCCTCGCCGGGGGCGGTGTCGGCGGAGACGACGACCCGCCTCCGGGGGGTGGTGAAGGCGTAGCCGAAGGCGGTCCAGGAGCCGTGATCGACGGGGAAGGCCGTTATCCGCAGGCCGTCGCGGTCGTAAAAGACGCCGCCCGTCGGCAGCTCGGTCACCGTGAGGCGCCAGCCCCCGGCCGTCGTCGGCTGTAGTCCGTCGCAGCGCTCGGCGACGTCGGCGGCGTAGGCCCGCTGGACGTTCCGGGCCAGTTCCTCCGTCCCCGGCGGTCCCCAGATGCGCAAGGGCTCCACCCGCCCCAGCACCCAGGGCGAGAGCAGCAGGTCGGGCAGGCCGACGGTGTGGTCGGAGTGCAGGTGGGTGACGAGGAGGCGGGAGAGGGACTCCGGCTCCAGCCCGGCCTCCACCGCCCGGCGCACCACCCCGGGACCGCAGTCGACGATCCAGGGCGTCCCGTCGACGACGACGGCCAGGGCCGGACCCCAACGCTCGGGATCGGCGTTGGGCGTTCCCGTGCCCAGCAGGATCAGCCTGTCCGTCTCTACGCTCATCTCAGTCGGGCCACTCCGTCGAGACCGGGCGCTCTTGCGGGGTGTTGCAGACCTCGATCGTCATCCCGGCCGGATCGAGCACGGGAAAGCTCCAGTAGCCGCCCCAGCTCCAACCGGGTTGGTCGAAGAAGCGTCTCACCTCGGCGTCTCGCAGGTGTTCGACGACGGCGGGGAAATCCTCGGGCGGGACCGTGATCGACCAGCTCGGCATGACCAGCTCGCCGCCCTCCCAGCCGGGCTGGACGGCGAAGTCCGCCGGATACTGGTAACCATCCGGAGCACAATAAATGGTGTCCGAAAACCCACGCACGGGTAGCAGAGCCTGTTCCACTCCGGCTTGAAGGCGACCTCCTCCATCCCGACGAGCTCGGTGTAGAAGCGCCGCGTCTCGGCTAGGTCCATCGTATAGGCGTAGAGAAAACCGATACTGATCCTCGGCTTCCCCGCACTCATTCATCCCCCCTGTGATAATGGCTCCCTACTCGGGTATCAGCACCCGGCGCAAGCGCAGGCGTTCCTGCAACTCGTCGGGCAGCTCCGGGTACTTGTCGGCCAGAATCTCTACCAGACGACGGCCGTTGACCAGGCCGATACGCTTGAAGCCCTCGCGGTTGGCCTCCTCCAAGCTTCGCTTGGCGTAGCCGGTGGTGGTGATAAAGCAGGCCTGGGCGTTCGGGGTATGGCGCCGCGAAAGTCCCTGATCTCCTTGGCGTTGATGCGGGAACTCAATTGGTAGCGCTTGCACTGGACGTGGAGCTCGATCCGCGCCATGCCGTAAACGTCCAGCGTTCCCACGGCGTCGATGCCGCCGTCGCCCACCTGCCCGACGTGCCGGGCCTCGAAACCCAGTGTGGCCAGCAGCTCGGTGATCAGCACCTCGAACTCCTCGGGGTCCAACTCGAGAATGCGTTCCAGCACTGCCTTGTAGAGACGGTCCTGGGTACGATCCAGGCGAGAAGACCTGGGGTGTTTCTCGGCAATCCGTTCAGAATCCTCCATACCACACCACCGAAGAGGGTCGAGACGTCAACCTCATCCAGTACTCGATACACCATATTGGGAGTACGGATTGATCTCTGAATCGATAGCGGCAAACTGGACCGTGGCAGCATCTCCTTTTCCCAATTCACCGCTCGCCGATGAAACAGCGGGTATTCATCGAGTTTTTCGTAGTAAAAATCGCCTGAAACCTCGCCGAGACCTAGCATTTCTGAGTCGTTGTCGGGGATTAATACAATATCACCCGTACGCATCCATGCAGTAAACTCCCAATAATAGCGAACGAAATTATCCACCGCTCCCTTGCTCAGGTCAGGAAAAGCAGCCTCATACGCATTGAATAAAGCATGTCGGTCATTCGCATCAATAAATGGGCGGATATCAAAGTTAAAATATTTGATTCTGTCAGGTCTTACCGTTCCAATGGCGACGAAACCACCATTAATGAATCCCTCGGTCAAGTCAGCCCCGACACGAATACTGTATAGGGCGGCCATTAGGCTTCCTCGTCCCCGCCGCGGCATTCCGGGTCCAGACCCCGGGAGACGCACCACAGCCGGTCGGATTCTCCGGCGGGCAGGGGCCGGGCTTCGCCCAGGGTCAGCGCCAGCCAAGCGATGCGGGCGTAGTGCTCGAGGGTTTCCAGGCGGTGGTAGGCCTGTTGAAGGTCGGCGCCCAGGGTCAGCGCCCCGTGGTTGGCGAGCAGGAAGGCCTCGGCGTCGGCGACATGATCGGCGATCGAGGCGGCCAGCTCCTGGGTGGAGGGGGTGGCGTAGGGGGCGACGGGGATCTCGCCGCCGACGGTCAGGATGACCTCGGGCAGCAGGTTGCGGGGCAGTCGGCGGTCGGAGACGGCGAAGGCCGTGGCGTAGGGCGGGTGGGCATGGCAGCAGGCGCCGACGTCGGGCCGCTTGTCGAAGGCGAACAGATGCAGCTTGACCTCGCTGGTGGCCCGCTTGGCGCCCTGGATTCTTTTTCCCTGGGCATCCACGACGACAACGTCATCTGGGGTAAGGAAACCCTTACTGACGCCGGTGGCGGTGACGGCGAACAGACCGCCGCCCAGGCGCACGGAGATGTTGCCGTCGTTGGCGGCGACCATCCCCCGGGCGTACATCCTGCGACCGACTTCGATGATGCGTTGCTTGACCTTGTACAGGTCGGCCAGGGACAAGGGCTCCTCCAGGCTGCCGGTTACCGGTGGATTATAACAGACGGGACGGCGGGCGTCCCGGGGCGCCGGCCTTCCGTCGGGTCTTCCTCGGCAGCGCCGGGATCGGGGGCCGCTCGCCGACCCTTGTTTACCGGCGGGAAAAAGTCTGCTATCATGCGGCTTTTGCGTTTGCCGAAGACGGACTCCGCCGCCCGCTCCAGCCATGCCGCCGACCAACAAGCCCAGCCGGGAACTCGTCCTCGACGAGGCCCACCTGACGAAGAACATCTTCCGCCTGGCCCTGCCGGCCATCGGCGAGATGCTGCTGCGCACCATGGTCGGCTTCGTCGACACGATCATGGTCGGCCAGGCTTTGGGCGAGAAGGGCCTGGCGGCCATCGGCCTCGGCGGCGGCATCGTCTGGCCCTTCTTCTTCCTGGCCTCGAGCTTCGGTGTGGGCTCGACGGCGGTGGTGGCCCGGATGTGGGGGGCGCGCAGCTTCGCGGAGGCCCGCGGCGTCGCCGGGCAGTCGGTCTGGCTGGCCGTGGTCATCGGCGGCTTCCTCTCGGCGGCCGGGGCCTTCCTGCTGCCCCTGGTGGTCGACCTCTACACCGACGATCCCCTGCTGGCCGATTCAGCGCGGATCTATGTCAGCACGGTCTCCTTCGCCGGGCTGGCCTGGGTGGTGACGATGGTCAACAACTCGGTGATGCGCGGCGTGGGCGACAACGTCCGCCCGCTGATCATCACCGGGGTCACCAACGTCCTCAACATCACCCTCAACTACCTGCTGATCTACGGTCCCGGGCCCTTCCCCGAGCTGGGTATCCGCGGGGCCGCCCTGGCCAGCGCCATCTCTTTGGCCGTTTCCGGGGTGCTCAGCCTGGTGATCGTTTACGGCGGCCACAGCAAGGTCAAGATCAAGCTGCGCGATTCCCTGCGGCCGGTGTGGAAGACGATCCGGCGCATCTTCCACGTCGGCACGCCGGCGATGGTCGAGCAGGCCGTCTTCCGCTTCGGCCACCTGCTGACCACCTGGCTGATCACCAGCCTGGGCTCGGTGGCCCTGGCCTGCCACAAGGTCGGCGTCCACGTGGAGAGCATCTCCTTCATGCCGGGCTGGGGGCTGGCCATCGCCTCGACGACCCTGGTCGGCCAGTACCTGGGGGCGGAAAAACCCGAGCTGGCCGAGAAGGCGGGCTTCCGGGCCGCCTTCTACGCCGCGCTGCTGATGGGCTCGATGGGAGTGATCTTCGGCATCTTCGCCGGGGACCTGGTGGGCCTGTTCGTGCGCGAGGGTTCCGGAGCCTCCAACCTGCTGGTCCACGAGATCGGCACCCTGCTGATCACCATCGCCGCCGTCGAGCAGCCCGCTCTGGCGATCCTGATGACCCTGACCGGCGGTCTGCGCGGCGCCGGGGACACGCGCTGGACCCTGGCGCTGTCGATCATCGGCCTGTGGGCCCTGCGCATTCCGGCGGCCTTCCTTTCCATCAAGGTCTTCGACTGGGGGATCATCGGCTTCTGGTCTCTGGCCTCGGCGGTGTTTTTCATCCGCGCCGGCCTGGCCTACTGGCGTTTCTCCAGCGGCAAGTGGAAACAGCTCAAGGTCTGAGCGGCCGTCGGTGGCGACCCGCCCCCGCGCGGGCTCGTCGACCGCGCTCCCGACCGTGTCGGGCGGACCGACCCGTGGTGTGTTAAAATCGACGCCGGAGGGAGCCTGCCGCCACCGTCAAAGGAGCCACCATGAAGGAGCGTTTCGCGGTCGCCGTTCTGCTGGTCTGTGTCGGCCTGTTCGCCGCCGGCTGCGGCGAGGAGATTACCGACGACCTCTACGTCGAGGTCAAGATCGAACAGAACGAGCTGATGTTCTCCGCGGCCCTGGAGCCCGAAAAGGCCCTCGAAAAGGCCGCCGAGAACCATGACACCACGGTCGAGGCCGTCCGCGAATACCAGGCCGAGCTGGAGAAGGACCCCGACCACCTCAAGGCGGTCAACGAGCGGATCAACCAGGCCGCCGACGAGCTGTTCCAGCCCAGCCTGCTGCCCCCCCAGTAGGAGGAGGTCGACGTGCGCAAGCTACTCGGCGCCGCAGTTTTGTCCATGCTGCTCCTCGTCGCCGGCTGCGGCTCCAGCCTGGACGACGAGAGCTATATCGAGCTGGTGATCGACAAGACCAACTACATGATCGACGAGGGGCTGACGGCCCAGGCGGCCCTGGAGAAGGCCGCCGCCGATCATCAAACCACCCCCGACGAGGTGGCGGACTTCGAGCAGGAGCTGGCCAACGAGCCCGACCGGGTGGCCGAGATCGCCGAGCGGATCATGGAGGAGTCGACGCCGCTGCTCGAGCACTACATCGAAACTTATCGTCAGGCCTTGCCAGAGGCCGCCCCCGAGACTGCCGAAGAAACGACCACCCCCGACGAGGAGGAATAGAATGCGCGCACCCCTGGTAATCACGATCGTCCTGCTCCCGGCCGCCGTCCTGGTCGGCTGTGGCTCCGGCGAGCTGACCGAGGAGGAGTACCTGGAGATCAGTCGGGCCGTGGCCGAGGCCGAGGCCGCCGGGGATCCCGTCGCCGCCGTCTACGAGGAGTACGGCGTCACCGCCGAGGACCTGCGCGAGTTCGAAGCCGCCCACTCCGGCGACGAGCTGGCCGAGCTGCAGGGGCTCGATGTAGAGAGCGCAACCGTGGAGAGTGAGACCGCCGGCCTGGCGATGAACGAAGAGGATTACGTCGAGATGTTCGTCTATATCGGCGGCCTGCAGTCCATGGGGCTCCAGCCCGAGGAGGTCGACAGCAAGATCGACGAACACCTCGAGGAGCTGGGTTACCGTCGCGGGGATCTGCAGGAGTTCTCCGACTACGTCCAGGGCAACCCCGAGGTCAAGGAACGTGTCGACGCCGCCATCGAGGCCGAGATCGCCGCGGGCGAGCAGATCATGATCGTCGAAGAGCCCCTCGACCAGCAGTGAGACCGATGAAGCGACTCGCGCTCAGCCTGGCCCTCTGCACCCTGTCCGCCGGTTTCCTCGGCGCCTGCGACGGCATCGACGACGATGAGTACGTCGAGCTGCTGGCCGGGGCGCTTGCCGCCGAGGCCGCGGGGGAGGAGCCCGCTCGGCTCGACGGCGCCGAGCTGGCGGCCTACGAGTTCGAGCTCTTCGCCGACGAAGGCCGAGCCGCCCGGCTCCTGGCCGAGCTGCGCCGGCGGCATCCCCAACTCCTCGAGGGTGAGGCCGCCGAGAGGATCGAGGCCGTCGCCCCGGCGCCGCCGGCCACCGCCGACCTCAACGGCGCGACACCGGGAGAGCCCCGGTGAGCAGACCGCTCCTCGCCGCCCTGGCCCTGTCACTCCTCGGCGCCTGCGCCGAGGACGGCTTCGATGACGAGGACTACGTCGAGCTGACCGCCGAACTGACCTTCATCGGCTCGGACCGCCACCCCGGCGGTCCGCCCCCCACCGGCGACAATGACCTCAAACGCGCCTGGCACGAGGAGCAGACCGCCGCACTGCTGGAAGAGTACGGCGTCAGCGAGGAGGAGTACCTGGAGTACTCCCTGCGCCTGCACGAAGACCCGGCGCGCTACAGCCGGGTCATGCGGGCTCTGGCCGAGGAGTACGAGCGGCGCAACACCGAACTCGAGGACCTCGAGGCCCCCGAGGAGGTCAAGCCCCCGCCGGGCTCCTTCGGCTAGACCAACCTCAGCGGTTATCTGTTGCGGGCCGACCTGTGGGGTCGGCCCCTTTGTCGTCGGAGGTCGGCTAGTCGAACCGGACCGCCGGCCCGCTTGCGGGTCCGAACCCCGGTCGTTCACGAACCGGAACGAGCGGGCGGTCTCCGGCGGCGGCAGAGCAGGGTCGCCGGTCCGGCGGCGGCGGAATCCGGCGGCGGACCGAGGAGCTCGAGGGCCTCGGCGCGGACCAGCCGCCCGCCGAGGTCCGCCGTATCGTCGCCGGATGGATCGAGCAGCTCGCAGCGCAGGTACTCGCCGCTGACGCCGGCGCGGCGACCCGCGCGACCGGGCCGCCGCTCGACCAGGACCTCGAGCTCCCGCCCCAGGCGTTGCGCGCCGAAGCGCCGGGCCAGGGCGACGGACAGCCGCCGCAGCTCCCTGGAGCGGGCGCTCTTGACCTCCTCGTCGACCTGGTCGGGCAGCTCGGCGGCCGGGGTGCCGGGGCGGGGGGAGTAGCTGAAGACGTGCAGGTAGGCGGCGCCGGAGGCCTCGACGGCGTCCCGGGTGGCGGCGAAGTCCTCCGCGGTCTCGCCGGGGAAACCGACGATGACGTCGAGGCCCAGCCCGAGGTTGGGAACGCGCTCCCGGGCGGCGGCGATGCGCTCCAGGGCTTCCTCGACGCCGTAGCCCCGGTTCATCGCCCGCAGGATTCCATCGGAGCCCGACTGCAGGGGAACGTGGAGGTGGGGGGCCAAGCGTTCTTCGGCGGCCAGCAGCTCGAGCAGCTCCGTGGTCAGCTCCAGGGGCTCGATGGAGCTCAGCCGCAGGCGGTCCAGCCCCGGCGTCGGCAGCAAAACCCGCAGCAGCTCGGGCAGCCCGGCGCCGAACTCCCGGCCCCAGGCGCCCAGGTGGACGCCGGTCAGGGCCACCTCGCGGTGCCCGGCGGCGACGAGCAGCTCCAGGGCCCGGCGGGCCCCGGCGGCCGGACGGCTGCGCGCCCGCCCCCGGGCCAGGCGGACCTTGCAGTAGCTGCAGGCGCCGTCGCAGCCGTCCTGAACCTTGAGGAAGGCCCGGGTCAACCGGCTGAAACCCCGGGGCAGCAACGGCCAGTCCGGAGCGGGCGCGGCGGCCGGACCGAAACGCTCGACCAGTTCCGGTGCCGGGCCGGCGACGACGTCGGTCACGCCCTCGATCCGCGCCAGTTCAGCGGGATCGGTGACCGCGTAGCAGCCGCAGGCGACGACCCGTCCTCCCGGCGTCACCGCCCGGGCGGCCCGGCGCAGCAGGTTGCGCGAGCGGTAATCGGCCCGGCCGGTCACCGTGCAGGTGTGGACGATGTAGATCTCGGCCGGTTCGCCGAAGGGCACGATCCGGCAACCGGCCCGCTCGAAGGCCGCCCGGGTGGCCTCGGCCTCGCAGGTGTTGAGCTTGCAACCCAAGGAGGCGGCGGCGACGCGGGGCCGCCGGTCGTCGCCGTGCGGGTTTTCTGCGTTGGTCATAAGCCGGATCCCGGATAAAACAACCGCTCCACCGGGGAGCGACCGCAAAGGAAGACGACGCCCCCGCCCGGGCTCGTTTCGGCGAGGGGAGCGTCGTCCGGGGAATCAGCCGACGGCGCTAGAACTCGACGCCGGAGAGGATGCTGTTGCGTTCGCGGGCCGCCTTGGCGAAGCTCTTGAGCGCTTCGTCGAAGGCCAGCAGGGCGCGCTTGACCTCGTCGGGAAGGGTCTCGACCTCGGTCAGCACGGCGCCCTTGGACTCCAGCTCCTCGACGACGCCGATCAGGGTCAGATCGTACTCGTAGAGGCGGTCCAGCGCGGCGCCGTCGATCTTGACGGCGTCGGTCTTGCCCGAGTAGCCGTAATCGGCGTGCCTGAAGGCGTCGGTCAGGGTCTCGAGGCGGTTCTCGACGGCATCGACGGCCTTGAGCAGCTCCAGGCGGCCGGCGTTGGTCAGGCGGATGACCAGGTCGCGCAGCAGGCCGCGCTGGCGCTCCAAACGCTCGATCAGGTGCTCGCGCAGCAGACGGTCGGCATCGCGCCGGGTCTTGAGCTCTTTGTAGCCCTCGTAACCGGGCACCAGGCGCGCCAGTCTACGCTCCCATTTCGAGCGGTCGTCGGCGATGCGGTCTCGCAGGTCGTCCATGATCCAGCAATCCTCCCGGCGGGTTGTCGGCAGCGTGGTTATTATAATACGACCCGTGCGGCAATGCCAGACCCGACGGAGGATTATTCGAACTGCTCGGCGCGGCGGATCTGCTCGACGATCTCGCGCAGGCGCCGCCACATATCGCGCTCCGGAGCCAGGTCGCTGTAGTCCTCGCTGACGATCTCCCCGGCTGAATCGAAGATCCGCGTCTTGGTGTAGTTCCAGCTGCGCTCGCTCTGCAGCGGGTTGAGGTCGAAGAGGGTGGCGATACTGGTCTCGCGACCGCTCTCCACCTCGACGGAGTAGCAGTGGGAACCGGCGCGGATGCCCGCCACGCAGCCCAGGTGGCGCATCGGCAGATAGTAGACGAACTCCACCCGGTGCTCACCCGGACTCAGGGGCAGCTTGACCTCGTTGTCACTGGAGGAGAGGACGGCAACGAGCTGGTCGTCGATCAGGGTGTGGACGTAGACCGAAGCGTGCAGGCTGTCGAAGTGCACCAACAGGGTGCCGCTGTCCGGGGGCACATCGGGGGGCCCGTAGACGGCCCGGACCAGCTCCAGTCCCGCCCGGGCGAAGAAGCGGGGAAAGTGCAGGCGATGGTGCAGGGCCCGGCCCTCGTAATCGACGATCAGGCGACCCGAGGCGCTGTCGGCGGCGTAGAACACGGCGGCGGAACCGTCGCTGCGATTGGCCAGCTCGCCCCAGACGACGTAGCGGCAGTCCCGCTCCCGGGCCAGGGCCAGGGCCGCCTCGAGGCTGTAGGCCTCGTCGGGCAGCAACTCGTCGGCGGGCGAGCGCTCCTCGGCGGCCAGTCGGGCCATCTCCCGCAGTCCGTCGTCCAGGCGCAGGTTGAAGTAGGGGCCGTAATCGCTCAGGGTCTGGGCCAGGGTGGCGGCGGCGATGTGACTCATGTAGGGGTCATCGTAGGTCACGGCGAAGGGCAACACCAGCACCTGCAGCCGCCGCGAGCGCAGGTCCAGCTCCAGCCGGGGCCCGTACCAGCCCAGGTTCGTTCCCGCCGACAGGCGGGCGGCCACGGCCAGGGCGGTGGCGTCAAGCCGGGTGAACTCCGTCGCCCGCCCCAGGACGGTGTATTCGCCGCGCCGATCCTCGCGCTCCAGGGGGTTCAGCCCCCAGAGGCGCAGCAGGGCGCGCTTGAGAAAACGCGCTTGCGCGGCCTCATCCTCGGCGGCGCCCAGGGTGATGACCGCCCCCAGGGGCCGGCCGCTCTGGGTGTCGTAACTGAGCCGCAGCTCACTGACGCCCGCGCCGGGGCGGATGAAGACCTGGGCCGTCAGGGCGTCCTCGGTGAAAGAATATGGGCGCAGCTCACCCAGGGCGGGCAGCTCGGGCAGCTCCCAGGCCCGTCGGACCGCCCGGCGCTCCTCGTCCGTCAGCCCCTCCTCGAAGTAGACCCGGGGACCGTCCTCCCAGACGTGACGCCACAACGGCAGGGGATGGCGGGCCGAGGCGCGGGCGGCGTCGCGGAAGAAGTCGAGAAAGGACAGCTCGCCCTCGCCGATGCGCAGCCGGGCCGGGATGAGAGCCAATTCGAGGCGTCGGGTGCCGGCCAGGGGCAGGGCCAGGCCCTGGAAACGCCGTCCGGCCTCGACGCGCAGCAGGCCGGCCTCCTGGAACTGCAGGCGGAACTCCCCCGAGGGCTCGGACAGGGTGCGCTCATCGCCGATGGAAACGCAGGCCTCGGGCACCGGCTTGCCCGTGGCGGCGTCGACGAGACGACCGACGACGAACAGGCCGCGGGCGGCCAGACAAAGCAGCAACAACAAAAATATCAAGCGTTTCAGCATCGTTCCGCGCTCTTTCGCTTTCGCCCCCGCTCGCCTGTCAGAACGGCACCAGTCGATGACGGGGGCTCCACCTCCCCGTCGCAGCGCCGGTACCGCGAACTAAACTAGCACAGCAGAGCGTCGCGGGCAAGCCCGACCTTTACCCCGTGGCGCCGCTGGCCTATAATCAAGGGGCAACCTCAGAGGAGAGCGCTTTGGCCTATCGACCCGGAGAGGAGCTGGCCGTCATCGCCGGCGCCGGACGCCTGCCCGTCTTGGCGGCGCGCAGTCACGCCGCCGGCGGCGGCAGGGTCTTCGTCGTCGCCCTGGAGGAAGAACCCGTAGCAGAACTGGTCGCCGTCGCCGACGACATCGTCCGTCACGCCCCCGGCGAGGTCGGCCGCATCCTGCGTCGACTGCGGCGGCGGGGCATCCGGCAGCTCCTCTTCGTCGGCAAGGTCTTCAAGGGCAAACTCTTCCGCGGGCTGCGGCTGGACCTGACCGCCCTGAAGCTCTGGGTGACCACCAGCCGCCGCAGCGACCGGGGGATTATGGATCGGCTCTGCGAGCTGGCCGCCGACAGCGGCCTCGAGGTCGTCAGCCAGCTCGAGGTCCTCGGCGATCTCCTCGTCGGCGAGGGACTGCTGACCAGGCGCGAACCCAATACCGAAGAAACCGCCGACGCCGAGCTGGGACTGCGCATCGCCGCCGCCTCCAGCCGGCTGGGTATCGGCCAGAGCGTGGTGGTGCGCGGCGGCGTCGTCGTCGCCGTCGAAGCCCTCGAGGGCACCGACGCTTGCCTGGCCCGGGCCGGGGAGCTGGCCCGCGGCGGCGGCAAGCTGTTCCGCGGCGGTCTGGTGCTGACCAAGGTCGCCGGCGACGGCCACGATCCGCGCTTCGACGTTCCCACCGTCGGCTGCCGCACCCTGGAGAACGCCGCCGCCGCAGGAGTCACCTGCCTGGCCCTGGAGAGCGGAATGACCCTGATCGCCGACGAGCTCGACGTGTTCACCGCCCGGGCCGACGAGCTGGGACTCAGCGTTCTGGGGCTCCCCGCCCCGCGGTCCGCCCCGACGGATGCGTAACTTCCCGTCTACCTAGGGAACCGCAGGCTGCCGCCCCGCCCCGGTAGTATTCCAGCGGAGGATAGCCGCCGTGGTGTGGGGGGAGCCGACGACGAACCGGGCCGCGCGGCCCGGTTCGCTGTATCTGCGGCGCTGATGCGGTTAGAAGTAGGTGTAGAGGAAGATGCGGGCCTTGAGGTCCAGATCGGTATGCTCACCGTTGAGGGGGTAGGCGATGGGCATCTCGAGGTTGAAGGCCAGCCAGTCGGTGAAGCGCAGGCAGATGGCGGGGTGGAAGCCGATGGAGAAGATGTCGGTTTCCGGCTCGGCGTCGTCGGCGTCCATGTTGCCCCAGGGGCCGCCGTAGTATTGCAGCTCGGCGAAGACGGAGAAGAAGGCGGGGCGGCGGGCGCTTTCCAGGCGCCAGCCCGCCCGCAGCGAGGCCCGCAGGTCGCCCTGCTGGTGCCGGGTGGAGTAGAGCCAGGCGGTGGAGGCGCCGACGTAGAACTGGTGGTCGTAGAGGCCGAAGTCGACCCGGGGGCCGCCCTCGAAATACTCCTCGAGCAGCTCGTTGAGGCTGCCCTCGAGGCCGAGGTCGAGCTCCCAACCCTCGCGCCGCTTGGCGGCGGCGGGGGTGACAAGGGCGATGATCAACAGGCAGAGCAGCAAACGGCGCATGGGAACTCGGGTGTCGGGTGGAGGAGTGGAGGGACCGGGTGTCGCCGGGGCCGCCAACGGCCCCGGCGGCGCTAGGCGTTCTATTTCTTGTCGTTCTTGGCGGGCTGTTTCTCCGGCTGCTTAGCCGGCTGTTTTTCGGGCTCTTTCTCGGGTTTGTTTCGGGGCTCCTTGCCGTCCTGTTTCAGGGCGGCCAGCCGCTTGTCGTAGACGTCGGCCTTGCCCATGTCGACCACGCCGTGGATGACGGCCTTTTCGGCCACTTGGAGGGAGTCGGTCTTGACGTCGCCGACGATCGTGGCCGTCTCCTCGACGACGACCTCCAGCGGCGAAACGAGGTTGCCCTTGATCTTGCCGCCGACGACGCTGCGGTTGGCCTGGATCTCGGCGGTGACCTCGGCGGAGCGGCCGACATAGAAGGCATCGCACTTGACGGTGCCGGTGAAGCGGCCGTCGATGCGCAGACTGCCCTCGACCTCGATGTTGCCTTCGAAAACGGAGCCCTCGCCGACGATGGAGTGGACACCCGAGGAGCCGCGATCATACTTGTTGTTTTTTGACATCTATCCTCCCGCTATGACGCCTTATCGTTGAAGGTTGTACTCAAAAAATGGGTTTTAGCGATCCACCGGTGAGACACCGGGGGCGTAATCGCTTGACCAGTCGAACCCTCAGCGCTCGCCCATGAAGGGCAGGGGGTCGAGGGGCACGTCGTCGCGCCGGATCTCATAGTGCAGGTGGGGGCTGGTGCTGGAGCCGGTGTTTCCGGACAGGGCGATGCGCTCGCCGGTGGTCACCCGCTGGCCGACCTCGATGTAGATCTTGCTCAGGTGGCCGTAGATGGTCGAGTAACCGGAGCCGTGGTTGATGACGACCTTGTTGCCGTAGTAGGGGTCCCCACCGGCGAAAACGACCACGCCGGGTGCCGTCGAAACGACGGTTCGGCCTTCGTCGGCGGCGATGTCGATGCCCAGATGCTTCTCCGGCCCGGCGGGGACGAAGCCCCGGGTGATCCAGCCGCCCAGGGGTCGGCCCCGCGGGGTGCTCAGGTTGCGCGTCGAGGCCATGGCGGCGATGTGTTCCTGCAGCTCGCCGGCGCGCCCGCTGGTTTCGACTTCCGTCGTCGGCGAGAGGGGGCCGTCGAGCTCGGCGGCCTCGGGCTCCTCGCCGGGGGTGTAGGGCACGGCGGCGGAGAGAAACTCCGAACTCTCGGTACGCTGCTCGGCGGCGATCTCCTCGCCCAGCATCACCCGTAGGCGTTCCTCGAGATCCTCGGCGGCGGAGAGCTGGCGCTCCAGCTCCTCGACCAGCTCGAGCTCCTCGACGAGGCGCTCGTTCTCCTCGCGCAGGCTGGCCAGCTCGGCCAGCTTCATCGCGTCGGCGCCCTTGGAGAAGGCCAGGAAGATAATCAGGCCGAGGATGACGACGCCCAGGGCGATGAACAGGCCCAGGCGAAAGCGGGTCAGGTTGTAGAGCCGCGGTTTCCCCGTCGAACGCGGTACGACGTGGATCTCGTAGAGTATCTTTGATTTCAACGCGGGCCTCGAGGGTTACCGGCCGGGTCGCTCGCCGCTCAGGCGTTCATAGAGCCCGGCCAGTTCATCGGCGGAGTAGAATTCAATCACGATCCGACCGCGGCCCGAGGAGCGGCGGCGGATACTGACCTTGGTGCCCAGACGGCGCTGGAGGTCGTCCTCGTAAAGCCGCAGGTCCGGATCGGCGGAAGCCTGCTCCCGGGAGTCCGTTTTGCCGGCGCTTTCCGGGGAGGAGGCCTCACGCTCGGCGGCGACGAGGCGCTCCAACTCACGCACGGTCAGTTCCTTGTCGACGGCCAGCCGGGCCAGGGCCGTGGCCAGCTCGGCGTCCTCGATCGCGGCCAGGGTGCGGCCGTGGGCCTCGGAGAGCCGTCCGGCGGTCAGCAGCTCGCGCACGGCTTGCGGAAGCCTGAGCAGGCGCAGGCTGTTGGCCACCCGGGAGCGGGAGAGCCCCAGGACCCGGCCCAGCTCCTTCTGGGTCAGGGCGAAATCGTCGATCAACCGCTGCAGCCCACCGGCGAGTTCGAGGGGCCCCAGGTCCTCGCGCTGGAGGTTCTCCAGCAGGGCCAGCAGCAGGGCGTCGGCATCGTCGACCTCGCGAACGATGACGGGGACGCGCTCCAGACCGGCCCGTTCGGCGGCGCGGAAGCGGCGTTCCCCGGCGATGATCTGCCAGGCCCCGGCGACGCCGGGCTTGGGCCGGACGACGATCGGCTGAAGGAGCCCCTGCCGGCGGATCGAGGCGGCCAGTGTTTCCAGGGCCGTTTCCTCGAACTCCCTACGGGGCTGGAAGGGGTTGGGTTCCAGGGCCGTCAGGGGCAGCTCGCGCTCGGCGGGCTCGGGAGCGGCCTCGGGTGCGGTGCCGGCCCCGCCGAGGAGGTCGTCGAGGCCGCGGGCCAGTCCGGGCTTGCGCCGTTTGCTCATCACTACTCGCTGGTCAGGGTTCCCTAGTCCCGTCCAAGGAGAATCTCCCGGGCCACGGCCAGATAGCTCTGGGCCCCCCGGCTGGTCAGGGCGTACTCGATCACCGGCATGCCGTGGCTGGGCGCCTCGGAGAGACGGACGTTGCGCGGAATGACGGTGCGGAAGACCCGGGAGCCGAAATGCTTGCGCACCTGCTGCTCCACGTCCTCGGCCAAGCGGGTCCGCGAATCGTACATCGTCAGCAGCACGCCCTCGATCTCCAGGGGATGCTCCAGTCGTTCGCGGACGTACTCGACGGCGCGCAGCAACTGGGTCAGCCCCTCGAGGGCGTAGTACTCGGCCTGAACGGGAATCAGGATACCGTCGGCGGCCAGCAGGGCGTTGACCGTCAGTAGCCCCAGAGAGGGCGGACAGTCGAAGAGGACGTAGTCGAAGCCGTCCAGGGCGTCGACGGCCCGTCGCAGCCGGGTTGGCGCGTTGGCCGCGCTCAACAGGTCGCGCTCCAGGGAAACCATCTCCGGGACGCTGGGGACCAGCATCAGCCCCTCGGAGGCGGTGGGGCGGCAGGCCGCATCGAGCTCGGCCTCACCCAACAGCACGTCGTGCAGGGAGGGCTGCCCGTTGTCGCCGTAGACCCCGAGGCCCGAGCCGGCGTTGCCCTGGGGATCGACGTCGACGATCAGGGTCCGGCGACCGGCGGCGGCCAGGGAGGCGCCCAGATTGACGGCGGTGGTGGTTTTGCCCACCCCGCCCTTCTGGTTGGCGATGGCGATGCGTCGGGTCATGGCGGTTTCAGGCGGCTCGCGGTCGGTTAGTCACTCGGGGATGGCCGTTGAGGTACCGGTGTTCTCCAGCCGGCGGATCAGCAGGCGATGCGCGGACCGTCGTCCGACGTCGGGCAACAGCCCGTCGTAACTCGACTCGCGCCAGTCCGCTCCGGGGAGCGGCTCCCGGGGTCCCGCCAGGCAGATCAACTGGCCGCCGGGCTTGAGCAGGCGACGGCAGACCCGCCAGGCGACGGCCGGTTTCCAGACGGCCCGGGTGTAGACGGCGGTCCAGGGCGGTCCTTCGTGACCGTCGTCCGGGGTCAACTCCTCGACCCGGGCGCAGAGTACGGTCCAGTCGAGCCCGCAAAGCGGGACGGTCGAGGGTCCGTCCGGGATGGTTTCACCCGCTGGACCCGGCGAGGTCCCCCGGCTCTCGGCCCCCGGACTCGGAGCGATAGTAGAGGTCGTCGAGGGTCCGTCCGGGATGGTTTCACCCGCTGGACCCGGCGAGGCCCCCCGGCTCTCGGCCTGCCAATCCAGCCCGGCCAGGCGGCGCAGGAAGCTGGCCCGGCGGCGGCGGGGCTCGACGAGGACCAGGCGGCCGGGCCGCAGGAGGCTCAGGCACAGGGCGACCAGACCAGCACCGGCGCCGATGTCGGCGACGCGGCCCGCGGCGGGCAGCACCCGGCTCAGGGCGGCGGCGTCCACTATGGCGTCCTCGAGCAGGGCGTCGAGGTCGGCGTCGCGGGAGACCAGGTTGAAGCGGCGGTTCCAGGCGGCGAGCAATCGCCGATAGGCCCGGAGCATCAACTCCGCGCCCCCGGCTCGATCCGCCGCTGGACCGGCTTGGCGCAGACGGACGGCCCAGTTGTGAAACAGTGGCGAGTCTAGCACAGGCGGGTGGGGAAGTCCAGATTGAGAGTGCGGCTCAGCGGCTCCAGCGCGCCGTGGCATCGCGGTACTCGTCGTCGGTGATCCGGCGGACGAAATCGCCGTACCAGGTGAAGAGGCACAGATCGGTCTGGCCGTCGCGGTTGGTGACGGCCAGGATGTAGTCGCCGGAGGGCGAGACGGCCGGGGAGTACTCCATCCACTCGTCGGATTCGATCAGGGTGCCGTTGTTGGCGGCGTTGCCGAAGTCGGTGTAGGCGATGTCCAGGTTGCCCTCGTGGAGCAGCTCGTAGATGATGTAGTCGCCCTCGGGATCGAAGACGGGCCGGCTGACGTCGCCCTCGGCGTCGGTGACCCGCCAGGGTTCGTCCTTGCCGGTCAGGTCGATGGTGTAGATGTCGAGAGCGCCGTGCTGGTCGCTGACGTAGGCCAGGTAGGTGCCCTCGGGGTCGATAGCCAACTGGTTGTCGTCGGAGCGGCGGTTGGTCAGCCGGACGGGCTCGGCGCCCAGAACCTGGTAATCGAGGGCGTAGACCTCATCGTCGCCCAGGACGCTGGTCGAGACGTAGTAGATGGTCGTGCCGTCGGGGGAGAAGACGGGGTCGGCCTTGTAGGTGCCCTCCTCGGTGATCAGGCGGACGCCGGGGGGGTCGCCGAGTTCGATCAGCGCCAGCTCACGGAAACCGCGAATGCTGGCGATGCAGACGATGCTCCGCCCGTCGGGGGCCAGACAGGGCGTGTAGAAGCCGTCGACGCCGCGCAGGCTCGAGGGGTTGGTCAAGACGGTCTGTTCCTCACCCTGGGGGTCGGTGAGGACGATCTGGCTCATCTCGTCGCGAACGCTGGCGTAGACGATCTTGCCGGGCAGCTCGACGTAGGGGTCGACCTCGGGCCGGCAGCCGACGATGACGACGGCGGCGACGAGGACCAGGGCGAGACAGATGCGGCGCATCGCTAACCTCCTTGGGGTGCTGCGGAACGTCGGGCCAGGCGGCGGGCCGCCAAGGCGGCGCCCAGGGCGACGGTGAACGCCGGTCGGGCCAGGGGTCTCAACGTCAGCCCCCGGCGGGCGAACTCCTTCTGCAGACAGGCGACGACCAGGGGGTTGTCGGCCACCCCGCCGGCGAGGGCGATCCCGGCGGCGGGCTCGCGCCGGGGTCGACCGGCGGCGGCGACCAGGCCCACCAGGCGCCGGGCGATCGAACGGGCCGCCGCGGCGACGAGCTCCCCGGGGACCGTCCCCCGGGCCAGGGCGGCGACGATCTCGCTCTCGGCGAACACGCCGCAGGTCGCCGACAACTGCACCTCGCCGACGGCGGGTTCCAGCGCCCCCCACTCCTCCAACGGCACCGCGCAGAGCCGGGCGACGAGTTCCAGAAAGCGACCCGTACCGGCGGCGCAGCGGTCGTTGAGGGCGAATCCCGCCGGGCGCCCCGCCGGGCTCAGCCAGACGAACTTGGCGTCCTGGCCGCCGACGTCGAGGACGCCGGCCGCCGCCGGGGCCTGAGCAACGGCGCCCAGGGCCAGGCAGGTGATCTCGGTCAGGGCGCGGTCGGCCTCGACGGCGCGACGGCCGTAGCCCGTGGCCACGGTGAAGGCGGGATCGCACTCCGCGGGCAGCCGGGAACGCAGGGACGACGACGACGCCGGTCCGTCGACCCCCGTCGGGGCGGCCTGCGCTTCCACCGTCGCACCGCTTTCATCGACGACGACTAGCTCCGTGGTCGTCGAGCCGAGGTCCAGACCGTAAAACAGGCTGCTGCGCATCCCTAGATACTACCATAAACGACGCCGGGTTGAAGCAGACCCCGCCGGGGACGCTTCGGGAAAACCGCCGCCGCCGGACAAACAACCCAGGAACCGGCACGGTTTTTGCCGAGGCGGCAACCCGCGAGCGCGATCCCGGCGCCGCCGAGATGCAAAAACCGTGCCGGTTCCGGCCGCCCGGCTTGACGGCACCGTCTGACGATCCCGCGAACAGGGCGCCGCCCGGGACAATGCACCGCTCGCTGAAACAGACCGGCAAACGGAACCGCCATGATGCTACAATCGTAAAGTATTAATCCACCCCGACGCCCGTCCCGGGGCGGCAATTATCCCTTAAACCATGCGAGAAACGGAGGAACCATGCGAACGAGGCACTTCGTTGTGTTGCTGGCCCTGGCCCTGACCCTGCCGGCCCTGGCGGGCGCCCAACTGGGCGTACTGTACTTCAAGGTCGCGGCTCCCGACGACAGCTACGACTACCTCTCCGAGGGTCTGGCCGAGATGCTGATGACCGACCTCGCCAACCAGCCGGACATCACCGTGGTCGAGCGCGAGCGCCTGGATCGAGTGCTACAGGAGCACGCCCTCTCCGGCTCCGGGATCACTGACCCCGAGCAGGCCGTCGAGGTCGGCCGGATGCTCAAGCTGGACCTGATGATCATGGGCACGCTGACCCTGGTCGAGGAATCGATGCGCCTGGACGCCCAGGTCCTCGGGGTCGAGACCGGTGAGATCCTCGGCGGCGTCCGTGCCGAGACTCCGGACACCGACGGCGTCTTCGAGATGCTCGACCAGCTAAGCGCCATGCTCGTCGACAAGATCCGCGACATGCGCTACGGTAACCCCAACACCCCCGTGGTCTTCGTCGATCCCGCCGGCGACGCCCCCCGGGTCGATGTGGCCTTCATCGTCGACACCACGGGCAGCATGGGTGACGAGATCGAGGTCGTCAAGCAGAAGATGCGCGAGATCGCCAGCGAGGTGGCCCGGGGCAACCCCGCTCCCGCCGTGCGCTTCGCCATCGTCGAGTACCGCGATCGCGGCGACGCCTACGTCACCAAGATCAGCGACTTCACCTATGACGTCGTCGAGCTTCATGGGGTGATCAACGGCATCTACGCCGGCGGCGGCGGCGATACCCCGGAAAGCGTCTACCGCGCCCTCGACGACGGCCTCAACGAAATCGACTGGGACGATGACGACGAGATAACCAAACTGGTCTTCCTGATCGGCGACGCCGGGCCCCACGAGTACGATGACGAGTACTACGACATCGAGGACGCCGTCGACGACGCCAACGATCTGGGCGCCAGCATCTTCGCCATCGGCTGCTCCGGCCTGGACCAGGATTACGGCGCCACCGAGGCCTTCAAGCAGGTGGCCTACGAGACCAACGGCAGCTTCGAGTACCTTTCCTACCGCCAGATCTACCAGGACGCCGCCACCGGCGAGGTCACCAGCCTGATCTACGAGGGCGGCCGCTACTACGACGAGGATGAGGTCCGGCGCGAGCTGGAGGAATCCGGCGTGGTCGACGACGACACCGACATCTTCGAGATCGGCGTCACCCGGATCAACAAGGCCGCCGAGGCTTCCGATCGCGGCGAGGTCGACACCGAGAGCGAGGGCTTCGGCTCCGGCGGCGCCGTCGGCAGCATCACCTCCTCACCCTCGACCGTCTCCGACGAGACCGTCGCCGCCGCCGAGGAGCGGGCCGCCGGAATGGCCTACACCGGCGGCACCTCCGGCGCCATGGTGGCCCAGGAGAACAACCTCGATTCCCTGATCACCCAGGTCATCCAGTTCAACGCCGCCACCCAGGGCGTCAGCTACGACATGGGCGTCGCCCAGGCCCGGGTCAAAGTCCGCCAGGGCGACGAGGAGTACTGGGTGCCGATCAGCGATCCGGCCCAGGTCGAGCGCCTGCGCGAGGCCGCCGAGAACGGTGAGACCCTCTGGCTGGCCGCCGGCGTCAAGACCGTCACCGACGAGGAATCCGAGGAGACCAAGATCGCTTTCAAGTCCGGCACCCTGCGCGTCTACAACGAAGGCGAGACCGTCCCCCTGATGACCCAGCGCACCCTGGACGAGCTCGAGGAAGACCCCGCCTACTACGCCGCCAACGGTTTGGGCGACAAGAACCAGTGGAGCTTCCAGGCCGAGATCGTCGACTTCGAAGAAGTCGAGCGCTAGCGCTCGAGTAACACCCGTAACGGTTAACCGCATCCGGGACCGCCTGCGCGGTCCCGGTCGTTTTCCGTTGTCGATTCGCACCCGCCCGCCGCCGTCACGCTCCTTGCATTCCGCGGCCTCCCCGTCGGGGAGTCCGCGGGCAAGGACCGCGCCGGCGGCTGGGTTTGGGTCGTTCCGGGCGTGTAGGCGGCCCCGTAGGGTCGGGTCTTAAGACCCGCCCGCGGATCGCTGCAGAATAAAGCGCAAATGATGACTATCGACTGCCGACTATCCCATGATTGAATAGCCTCTAACTCAGCAAGAGCATGCTGCGGCTGCCCATCAACTGCGAAATCATCGCCTCCGTGGGGTACCAGTGCGGTGATGAGCTGCTCGAATTCGAGTTCAACGACGGTCAGGTCTACCAGTACGAGGGCGTGCCCGTCGAGGTTTACCGGCGGATGATGGGCAACCCGGAACCCGGCCGGTTCTATCGCGAGCATATCCGGCATCAATTTCCCTACAGGAGGGTGAGGTAGGGGGACTCCGGCAGGGTGTATGCGGGGGCCGGGCCGACAAATGGCTCGCATTCCCGCTCCGTAGGGCCGGGGCTCCGATTCCACCCAACATTTGCATTAGCACCCCGTAGGGCGGGGGCTCTGCCCCCCGCCGAGAAAAAGATGCATTTTGATGACTATGGTGTGTTGACTCTTTAGTTTAACAAAGTATACCATAGCAGTCGATTACTAAAGGAATGGAGGATAGCATGGGGAAACAGAAGAACCTCTACAAAAAAATGAAGCAATCGTTGAGCAAATTAAATCCATTAGAAAAAATAATATGGATAATATTTTTTCTGTCGATTGTAAGTATTTTTATTTTCTTTATATCTGCTCTTCTAAGCAACTCGCTTGGCAGGCTTTTTAATTGGGATAACAATTTTTTACCCTGGATTCTTTCAAGCTTAGGTGTAATGGCAACATCCTTAACTGGTTTATTAATTCATAGACAGTTTAATCTTGAATCAAAGCGCTTTGAACAAACAGAGACAAGCGGCTTATCGGTTGAAATTGAACCGTACTCTGAAACGCTTAATAATGCTGGATTTTTAAAAAATAATGGAATAGAAGTCCGATTTGCAATACACAATCCTTCAATAAGAAAAAATATCTTATGTGAAGTCTTTATAGTACTTGAAAATGATAACACAAAACACATAATAATGCAAAGAGGAGACTACACGAATTTTGACTATAATAGAATCATTAGATTTCCAAGCATGTACGGTTTTCGTGGACATTTTAAAATACCTGTACAATTTGATAATTTAACAAAAGAAGATATTTTTTCTCAAGACTTCTACCTTATAGCACATTATGGATTAAGGAATAAAAATAATGTATATTTACCGAAAACAGAAGAAATAAAGATGATTGGATTTAGTCCTAAATTATTAGAAAATGGTGAATTTGTTGGTTTTTATTCTGTACCAAAACTTCACATTGATCAAAAATATTTAGACCATTTAGCTGAGCCGAGAAATGAATTATAGGCTGCGGCGGCCCGCAGAGGGGCCGCCCTACAGGGTGCAGTTCAACACAACGGTCAATATTCGGACATCAATCTCAATACCCAATTCCATAGGGCCGGGTCTCTGACCCGGCCGTTTCTGGATAACCCCTGAGCTGATTGACAAAACGGCGGGGGGCGGAGCCCCCGCCCTACGGGCGTCGAGCTCTGGAACAATCTGCGGCGGGGGACGGAGCCCCCGCCCTACGGGCGTCGAGCTCTGGAACAACCTGCGGCGGGGGGGACGGAGCCCCCGCCCTACGGGCGTCGAGTAATTGCAGCGTGTCTACTTGCCCGTGGAGAAGACTCCGCCCGACAGGACCATAATCAAAACGGCCCCGAGGGGCCGCTGTTAATAGTTGGAGAATCCGGCCTCCGTCCTTAATACCCCCGCTGTTCCTCCAGCATCTCCTTGACCTTCATCAGCCGCGAGGTGTTGCTGCGGTCGCGCTCGGCCAGCTTGAGCGAGATATAGCGGATGGTCTCCTCGTAATCGGGGATCATCTTGTACTCGAGGGCGTTGACGCGCTGGCGGGTCAGCTCGAGCTCGCGGGCGACGAGTTCGATGGATTTCTCTAAGCTAGCCATTTCAAGCAACCGTGGGAGTACGGTTCTAAAGCCTTCGACGGCGAGGTCGAGTTCGGGCGGGGTGGCGGCCAGGCCGTAGGCCAGGGCGTTGCCCTGGAGTTCGACTTCCAGGCGTGGGACCTTGAGGTTCATCACCCGCTCGGTGGCGACCTTGACGGTACCCTGGACCTTGGGCAGGGCGGTGGCGGTTGTCGTGTCCTGCTCGCTCATCAGCCCCCGGGCGACGACGAAGCCGGCCAGGGCCTTTTGCAGCTCTTTCTCGACCTGTTTGCGCAGGCCCTTGCTCTTGTCGATGAGGATGAAGAAGCGCCGCATCAGCTCGTCTTGCTTGTCCTTGAGCAGCTTGTGGCCGCGCTTGGCGACGCCAAGGCGGCGGTTGAGCCGCATGAGTTCCTGGCGGGTGGCGTTGACGTCGAGGATCATCGCTTCTCCGGGGTTCTCCGATCGGGTACTGCTGGTGGTTTGCTGCGCGTGGTTTGATTATAGGTGGCGGGGGGCTGGGGCGTCAAGGAGTCGGTTGTCGGCAGGGCGGTGGCAAGACCGGTAGCAAGACCGATGGCAAGACCCTTGACAAAATCGCCGCTG
Source organism: Candidatus Coatesbacteria bacterium (assembly GCA_014728225.1). Lineage (NCBI taxonomy): Bacteria > Candidatus Coatesiibacteriota > Candidatus Coatesiibacteriota bacterium. Next base: position 25,976 of record WJLX01000052.1, read on the forward strand.
GATGGTTAGACTGTCCTTTCCGCCGCGCGGGTTCGTCCCCCTCCTCCCCCCAAGGAAGCCCCGACGGGCCCGGCGGTGAACCCACCGTCTCGCGACGGTGTCCATGTGGGCCGGACCGTCTCCCCTCCTCCCCCAAGGAAACCCTGGGCGGTCCGGTCCACCGTTAAGCTCCGGATGGTTCGCTCCGGATGGTTAGCTCCGGACATAGTGCAAGCGCGTCACCTCGGCGAATTGGCCGGGGTTGTTTTTTTGCACCCCGGCGTCGGTTCTCGCTTCTCCCCCTGGCTCAGGGCCCTGGGCGGTCCGGTCCAGCGTTAAGCTATAGACATAGTGCAAGCGCGTCACCTCGGTGAACTGGCCGGGGTTGGTTTTTGCAACCCGGCGTCGGTTCTCGCTTCTCCCCCGGCTCAGGGCCCTGGGCGGTCCGGTCCACCGTTAAGCTCCGCAGGGTTAGCTCCGGACATAGTGCAAGCGCGTCACCGCGACGAACTGGCCGGGGTTGGTTTTGGCATCCCGGCGTCGGTTCTCGCTTCTCCCCCGGCTTAAGGCCCTGGGCGGTCCGGTCCAGCGTTAAGCTATAGACATAGTGTAAACGTGTCACCTCGGCGAATTGGCCGGGGTTGGTTTTATCGCCGTTCGTTTGGTGTCACCGCCCGCTGTTGGATACTCGATCCGCCAAACGGGAGGATAGCCCGGTCCTCCCCTACAGGGTTTCTTCAACGACGTCAGGATGTCCAAACGGCGCCGGCCGATGATAACGCCGCCCGCCCCCGGGGGGACGACTGTTTCCGGCCGCCCGCTTCGACACCCGGCCGAAAAGCCCCACACCCTTCTCCCTCCCCACGAGGATAGACATTACAAAAGCAGGAGCTCCCGGCGGTACAGAACCGTACCCATCGTTCGCTGCGCAAGAGTGTAGGCCCGGCAGCGGCGTCGACCCAACTTGAAGCGGAAATCCGCCGAACGGCCGGAACTTGTCGCGGCGGCGCCCATGGGTTATGATTGGCCCCACACTGGCCGATACGCTCGAAGCCGCGCCCAACCCGGAGGCCCCCGTGAAACGCATCCTCCTCTGTCTCGTCCCGCTGCTGCTCTGGACGACGCCGGCGGTCCACGCCGAAGCGGTGCCCGCCCTGTCCGCCTTCGAGCTGCTGCTGGACGGCGCCGACCCCCACGAAGCGGCCGCGGCCCCCGTCGCCGCCGGCGACGCCGCGGGCTGGGAGGCGCGGGGCTGGGCCAGGCTGCTGCTGGGCGAGGACCGGGCGGCCCTCGAGGCCTTCCGGGCGGCCCTGGAGGCCGATCCCGCCGGCCTGCGCGGCGAGGCCCTGATCCGCGACCTGCTGCGCTACGTCGACTACAGCGGCGACTTCGCCGCCGTCGAGGGTGTCCTGATCGAACTGACTGCGGGTGACGACCTCACCCCGGGGGCCCGTCGGGCGGCCAACCGCTGGCTGGCTTTCCTGGCCCGTCGCCGCGGCGACGCAAGCGAGCTCGCCGAACGCCGCCGGGCCGTCGGCCTGCTGAACGACTGGAGCGTCGTCGGCCCCTTCGTCCGCTCCGGACCCCTGGACATCGACTGGGAGTTCCCGCCGGAACGCCGCCTGCGCGACGCCTACGAGCTGCCCGTCCTCGGCGAGACCCGCTGGACGACGCCCCCCGCCGGCGACAGCCGCGGCTTCATCCCCCTCGAGGAGGTCACGGCGATCAGCCGGGGCACGGCCTACGCCCTGTGCTACGTCTACCTGCCCCGGGACGGCGAGTACAACCTCAACCTGGTCGCCGACGACGCCTGCAAGATCTGGGTCGACGAGACCCTCGTCGGTGTGCGCGACGACATCCGCAGCGCCGCCCCCGTCGAGATCGACTATCCCTTCAGCGCCCCGGCGGGCTGGCACCGGCTCATGGTCAAATGCCGCCGCCACAACTACCTCAGCTCGAGCCAGGTCGAGGTCGCCTGGGGTTTCAAGCTGGAGCTGACCGGAGCCGACGGCCGTGCCGTCGACGGCCTCGAGGTCTCGACGGACCGCGGGTTGGAGCGCGAGACGGAGGAGGGCGTCGCCGTTCCGCCGCACAATGCGGAACTGCCCGCCGACGACGCCGGGCTGTTTCACCGGGCCGTCATCGCCGCCCACCGTGAGGACTACGACGGCGCCCTGGGGCTGCTCAACGAGCTGCAACAGCGGCGACCCGACGGTGAGCTGATCCGCCTGCTGACCGGCTGGGTGCTGGAGGCCGACGGCAGCGAGGAACGCACCGGGCGCGCCCGCACCCAGTACCAGCGCGTCGTGGCCGCCGAACCCGCCATCCTGCCCGCCCAACTGGCCCTGGCCGAGACCGAGGCCGACGAGGGCCGCTACTGGAGCGCCCTGGCCCGGCTGCAGTCCCTGATCCAAACCAACCCTGACTCGCCCGACCTCTGGTTGGCCCTGGCCTATCGCTATAACGAGAAGGGCGTCACCCCCCGGGAGGACGAAGCCTTCGCCGCGGCCCTGACGGCGGCGCCGGACAACCTCGAGGCCCTGCTGCAGCGGGCCCGCTTCCTCGACCGCAACGAGCGCCCCCTCGAGGCCCTCGAGGTTCTCGAGCGCCTGCTGGAGCTCGCCCCCGACCATTCGACCGCCCGCAGCGACCTGGCCGACCTGCTGCAGGAGATCGGCGACTACCGGGGAGCCGCCGAACACTACCGCCTGCTGATCGCGGCCGACCCCTACGACGTCAACGCCCGTCTCGAGCTGGCCCGCTGCTACCTCAAAGGCGGCTTCGGCGACCGCGAAGCCGTCTACCGGGAGCTGATCGAGGCCGCGCCCCACGACTACCGGGGCTACCTCAACCTCGGCCTGGCCCTCGAGGCGCAGGGCGGCGACGCCGCCGAGCTGCTCACCGAAGCCCTGGAGAAGTATCCGGCCAAGGACTGGCTGCGCCGCTACCTGGCCTGGCGCTCCGCCGAGCTGGACGACGAGTTCCAACCCACCGTCGAGGAGCTGCTGGCCTCGGCCCCGGAACCCGCCGACTACCCCAAAAGCGACGCGGTCATGCTGTTCGACTACCTGCGGATGGATGTCAACGCCGACTACACCTACGCCACCACCCTGCGCCAGGTGGTCAAGATCCTCGCTCCCACTGGCCTGGAACGCTGGGGCGAGGTCGTCGTACCGGACAACGGCGACCTGGAGCTGATCCACGCCCGCACCTACACCCCCGACGGCCGGACCCTCGAGGCGACGACCATCAACACCACCGACGGCGGACGCGCCGTCAGCATGGAGGGCGTCCGCGTCGGCTCGATCATCGATGTCTGCTACCGCCAGCACTCCGAGTACCGGATCATCACCGAGCTGTTCGATCACTGGACCAGCCGCTTCTACTTCCGCGAATACGGCGACCCCCTGGTCCTCAGCCGCTTCGTCGTCAGCGCCCCCGACGTCCTCGAGGTCGAGTACGACGAGCGCGGCTTCAACGGCGACAGCTACCGGGTCCGTCTGCCCGACGGCCTGAGCTCGGCGGGCGACGCCCCCTACAATCTCGAACCACGCACCGCCTACGTCCACGAGGTGCGCGACGCTCCGGCCATCCAATCCGAGGGCCTGATGCCCGAGCGCGGCACCTTCACCCCCTTCGTCGTCTTCTCGACCCTCGAGGAGCCGGCGGTCTATTTCGACTGGTACCACGGCCGGGCCCTGGAAGCCCTGCGCCCCGACGAACCCGTGCGCGAGCTGACCCGTCGTCTGACCGCCGACGTCGACGACCCACGGACCCGGGCCGAACGGCTCTACTCCTATGTGGTGCGGGAGATCAAGGGCTACGGCGGCGGCGCCTTCTACCCCGACAGCGTCCGCCGGACCTACTACCGCCGCGCCGGCCGCGACGTCGAACGCCTGCTGCTGTTCATCGCCCTCTGCCGCGAAATCGGCCTCGAAGCCGAGCTCTGCCTGACCCGCTCGCGCTGGGACGGCCCCCGGATGGACGACGCCTTCACCCCGGCCGAGTTCACCAAGCCCATCGCCCGCCTGGAACTACCCGACGACGTCGAGTGGGTAGAATTCGGCGCCGGCCGGGTCGCCCTGGGCGAGTTCGGCCTGCAACACGAGGGTCAACCCGTGCGCCGCCTCGACGCCGGTCGCTGGGACAGGCTACCCGAACGGCCCCTGGAGCACCACCTCAACGAAATCCACGTCGAGATCGACCTCCAGCCCGGCGGCACCAGCCGCGGCGTTCTCGAAGAGCGCCTCCTCGGACTGACCGCCGCCCTGCGCGTCAACTACCTCGACGCCCGCGACGCCCGCGACACCCTGGATTACGAACTCAACAACTTCTTCCCCGGCGCCACCCTCGTCGACTACGAGCTGAGCGGCGTCGAAGAACCCAACGCCGAACTCGGCTACCGCGTGGTCTTCAACACCGCCGGGCTCGGAGGCTTCGAGGGCTCGCGCTACAACCTGCCCGTCGTCCTGCAGCCCTTCAACCTGGCCAACAACTTCATCAACCGCAACGAAAGACACTACGACCTCGCCTACGCCGACTACCTCTCCCAATCCTCGACCGTCGTCTTCCGCCTGCCGCCGGGCTGGAGCGTCGAGGAAAGCTCCCTCCTCGACGAGGAGCTCCAGGCCCTGGCGGCGTCCTACGAGCTGCGGACCGAAACGCGCGACGGCGACGACGGCCGCGAACTGGTCATCAACCGCCGCCTGCTGCTGCCGCCCCAGCACGTCGAAACCGACGACTACCTCGACTTCCGTGAGTTCTGCCGCGCCGTCGACGAGCTCGAACGGCTGCGCGTCACCCTCGTCCCGACCGAGTGAACCGCCCCCGGCGGCCGTTGAAAAACCCGCCGCCGGAACACGGCCCGCTCGAGCAACACCCCGCCCCCGGAACTGGCACGGTTTTTGCGTCGCCGAGCAACGCAGTCCGTCCGAGCGGTTTCAGCGCTGCAAAAACCGTGCCAGTTCCGGGGGTCGCCCCGGCGCGAACGCCGGGGGCGGGTTTTTCAACGGCCGCCCGGACAAGATTGCAGATCATCAGCGGTTCGAGCGGCTCCCACTCCAACTTTCGACAGCCCATGACCATTCTGACCGTCGTCATTCCCGTCTTCAACCGCGCCGATCTGATCGGCCGCATCCTGGAGTCCGTACTGGCCAACGCCGGCGACGGCGTCGTCGGCGAGGGCGCCGACGGCGGGGACTTCGATGATCCGCCCCTACTGCCGCTGCGTGACCATCCCGAGACCGCCTTCGAGATCGTCGTCGTCGACGACTGCTCCAGGGACGCCACCCGGGAGATCGTCGCCCGTTACCCGGTCAAGCTGCTCTGCACCCCGGGCAACTCCGGCCCCTCCCGGGCCCGCAACCTGGGCGTCGCGGCGGGTCGGGGCGAGATACTGGTCTTCGTCGATTCCGACGTCGAGGTCCGCCCGGACACCCTGGCACGGATTTACGATCGCATGCGGTCGCACCCGGAACTGGGCGGCGTCGCCGCCGTCAGCGCCGAGGAATGTCCTTTCGACAACTACCTCTCCCAGTATCAGAACCTGTTCCTGCGTTACCGTTACCTGAAGATGCCCCGGCGTATCGACACCCCCTGGGCCTCGCTGATGGCGGTGCGCCGTGACGCCTATGAGGCCGTCGACGGCTTCGATCCGGCGATGATGACCTATGAGGACTACGACATCGGCTACCGCCTGGGCTCCGTCGACGCCTGGTTCTACCTGGACGTCGAGCTGGACTTCGTTCATCACAAGCGTTTCCGCTTCCGCCGCCTGTTCGCCGACTACTTGCGCAAGGTGGCCAATATGTTCAGCTACCATCTACGGATGCGTTTCGGCGATCGCCGGATATGGGAAGAGCGCAAGCCGCGGACCTGGCACGGCAACCAGCCTCATTTCCCGCCGCTGTCGGTGGGCATGCCGACCTCGGCGGTGCTCAACTACCTGTTCACCGGTCCGGCGCTGCTGCTGTTGATCCCGGCGCTGATCATCGGCGGTCCCCTGTTCTGGGGCGCCCTGGCCCTGTTCTGCCTGCCCCTGGCGGCGATGAGCGGCTTCTGGGTCTACCTGGCCCGCAAGCGCGGCTTATGGTTCGCCCTGCGCGGGATACCGAC
>WJLX01000053.1 GCA_014728225.1 Candidatus Coatesbacteria bacterium
CCGGCGAAGGGCTCGTCGAGGAGCATGAAGCGGGGCCGGCGCACCAGGGCCCGAGTGATCTCGACCCGCCTGCGCTCGCCACCGGAGAGGGTGAAGGCTTTTTTGTCGGCGAGCTTGGTCAGGTCGAGCTTGGCCAGCAGGGTTTTGAGTTCGCGCTTTCTCTCTTCGTGGGAGAGGGGGATTGTTTCCAGGATGGCCCGGATGTTGTCGCGGACGGAGAGCTTGGTGAAGATGCTGGGCTCCTGGGCCAGGTAGCCGATGCCCATGCGGGCGCGCTTGTACATCGGCACGCGGGTGATGTCGCGGTCGTCGAGGTAGACGCGGCCCTGGTCGGGGCGGATGAGTCCGGTGATCTGGTAGAAGGTGGTGGTCTTGCCGGCGCCGTTGGGTCCGAGGAGTCCGACGATCTCGCCCTGGGTGACGCGGATGGAGACTTCGTCGACAACGCGGCGGCGGCGGTAGCTCTTGACCAGGCCGTCGGTGCGCAGGGTGGATTGTTTCGGCTCAGTCGGCGTCGTCGTCTGCCGGTCTGTCTTGGTCTGGGGGCTCACTGTCCTCCTGCGGTTCGTCGGCGGTTTCTTCGGTTTCGTCGGCGGCGGGGGTTTCGGGGGGCGGCTTGTAGCGACCGTGGGCGTTGCCCCGGGCAACGAAGCGGTCGAGCTCGCCCTCGACGAGGAAGAGGTCCATCTCATCGCCCTCGATGTCGGTGCGGCCGCGGCGGGCGGCGGGGTCGGCGGGGGTGTAGACGGCGTTGGCGTCGCCGGTGAGGGTGATCTGGCGGGCGACGTCGTCCTCGAGGTAGATGGTGATGGTATCGGCGTCGGCGTCGATGCGGCCCTCTTCGCCGGCGGCGGGGTCGGGGGTGTAGACGGCGACGGCGTCGCCTTCGCAGATGATGCGGTCGGGCTCGTCGCCGACGTAGAACATGGTGATGGTGTTCCCGGCTAGTTCGAGACGCCCGGGCTTGTCCTCTTCACCCACGTAGTAGACGGCCCGGGCGGTTCCCTCGATGAGGATCTTTTCCAGCTCCTCGTCCTCGGCGGCCAGGAACATGGTCATCCGCTCGCCGCCGGTTTTATCGTCGCCGCGCCAGGCGATGGGGTCGCCGTCGAGGACGATGGTCCCGGCGGCGCCGGAGTAGGTCGCCTGGTCGCCCACGGCGCGCATCTCGTCCTGGACGACCTCGACGCCGCCGGTGGCGGTGCCGTGGTCCTCGTCCAACCAGTACTCCATCACCCTGCCGCTGATGACGATGTCACCGCCGGAGCGCCCCAGGAGGGTCAGTACGGGGTCCTCGGTGACCACGCAGTAGCGCTCGACGCGGTGGTACTCGAGGTAGCGCCCGGTCAGCCGTGCGTTGCGCTCGGATTCGTGGACGGCGACCTCGCCCTTGAGCAGGGCGATCTGCTCGATGTCGTAGTAGTACAGCTCATCGGCGGTGATCTCCGTCGAGCCCTGGACGAGCTTGACGTGGCCCAGGGCGCGCACGGTGCGCACGGCGGGGTCGATGTTGCCGACGACGCGGTCGGCCTCGAGATAGTAATCCTCGTCGGGGTCGCCGAAGGTGACGCGCTCGCGCTCGGCGTCGGCCTCGGCGGCTTCCGGGGTCTGGGCGGAAACGGCGAGGGCCAGGAGCAGATTACCCAGGACTGTGATCGAACGAGCGCTCATCGACAAGCCATAGCGGAATGAGGGCGGCTTCGGCGGGCGGATGCCGAGCCAAGCTGCGTCCAGCCTCACCAGGTAACGGAAAGGTCCCAATCCTGTAACGCACTAAATTTCAAGCCGATTATGCCACTCCGATCCGGAGGGGTCAACGCGACCTTGACCTGGAGCGAAAGCTATCTTAGCTTACTATAGTCATCATCGGTCGGGGGCGCTGTGGCGAGCCGTCGGTTGCCGTCATGAAAGCCATTGACGCATATCAGCATGATATAAAGAGACTTAGCTGTCGAGCACCATCTTTGCCGTCGAGGAAGCGCCGATGAGCAAACTCTTGCGCAGCGTCATCCTGGTAGTCCTCGTCCTCAACGCCGCGGCCGGCGCCGCCGACAGCCTGGTCGTCGTCGGCCCTCTGGATCACGACGAAGTACCCCATCTGGAACGGGAGTTCCCCCTCTCCGTCGACGACTATGACGGCCTCTACGCCTACTGCTACCTGCGGGCCGTCGATCTCGATCAACTGGAGGCCCTGCCCTGGGATTGGCGCTTGCTGGTCGCCGACATCCGGGCCGTCAATCCACGCATCAATGCTGACGGCGAGGGACGCGACGAGCCCTGGGACGACTTCCACACCTACGCGGAAACCATCGCCCTGCTGCAAGACTGGGCCGGCGATCCGGACTACGACGATATCTGCCGCTACGTCGATCTGGGGCTGGATTCCCTGGAGGGCCGGGAGCTGGCGGCGATCGTCATCTCGGACAACGTCGACGTCGAGGAGTACGAGCCCGAGGTCCGCGTCGTCGGCACCCACCACGGCAACGAGGAGATCGCCAACGAGGTGACCCTCTACACCGCCGAGCGCCTGCTGACCGGTTACGTCGCCGGGGACCCTGACGTCGTCGAACTCGTCGAGGGGACGGAGATCTGGCTCCAACCCCTGGTCAACCCCGACGGCTACGTCGCCTCCAGCCGCTACAACGACAACAACGTCGACCTCAACCGCAATTACTCCTACCAGTGGGAGAGCGGCTACGGCCACGGCTCCCACCCCTTCAGCGAGCCCGAGACCCAAGCCGTGGCCGATTACTCCGGCGGCGACGAGGACCATGTCCCCGACAACGTCGAGGACAACGCCTTCGTCCTAGGCCTGACCCACCACTCCGGCGCCGTCTGCGTCAACTACGTCTGGAACTATCAGCGGCAGGACGCCCCGGACAAAAACCACATCTGGCACAACATCTCCCAGAGCTACTCCGACGGCTGCGAGGAAAGCCCCTACTACGACGGTCTCAGCGATCCCGACTACATGGACTGGATCACCGAGGGCTGGGATTGGTACGAGACCCACGGCGACCTCAACGACTGGAGCTACGGGATGCGGGGCTGCATCGACACCACCATCGAGCTCTCCGAGGGCCAGTACGGCGGCCACCCCGAGGGCACGATCCTGGCGCTCTGCGACGTCAACTGGGAAGCCACCTACAATTACCTCGACTGGGCGGACTACGGTCTCCACGGCCTGTGCACCGACGGCGGCGGAGAACCGGTGCCGACACTGATCACCGTCGACAACCGCACCGAAGCCTTCTTTTACAACGACCCCACCGTCCACGGCGATTACTGGTTGACCCTGGCCGACGGCACCTATGACATCACCTTCTCCGCCGACGGCTACGATCCGGTGATCATCGAAGACGTCGTTGTCGACGGCGAGAACACGCCGCCCCTGGATATCGAGTTCATCAACACCGGGACGACGGGCCCCGAGCCGTGGGCCGAGCTCCGCGACGAGGGCGTCCTGCTGCGTTGGAACCCCGCCGACTATCAGAGCTACAACGTCTACCGCCTCGGGTCCCGGGGAACCACGATCGGAACCCGGCTCAACGAGTACCCCCTGCCCGGGGGCACGGTCAGCTTCCTCGACCGCCGACCCCGCCGCCCCGTCAGCCGGTACCGGCTCGAAGCCCTCGACGCCGCCGGCCACCGCGCCGTCTTCGGTGCCGTCGAGATCAACCTGCCGCCGGAGGAATCCCGCACCGGACTGGCCCTCTATCCGAATCCCGCCCACGATCGGGTCAACCTCGAAATAAGCGGCACCGGATCCATCGTCGTCGAGCTCTACGATCTGGCCGGCAGGCTGCTGCGCGTCGAGAGGTTGTCCGCGGGAACGGGCTCACGCACACTGAGCTGGAATGTCGAGAACCTGGCCGCCGGGCTCTACCTGGTCAACCTCCGCGGACCGAACACCACAACGACGCGCCGCCTGATCATTAACCGCTGAGACCGCTGAGCCTGTGCCGCTCGCTGGCGACTTGCGCCCGCGCGCCCCATGGAGTATCATCCACTCATGGAGCACCGGGCGCAGTTTTGTCCTCTGCTGATTGTGCTGGCGCTGCTGACCGGAACGGCAACGACGTCCGGAGCGGCGGGGCTGGCCCTGCACCTCGAGACCGGCCTGGCCAGCTACGCCCTCAGCGACGTCCCCGCCGCCTTAAGCCTAGGCGCCGATCTGGGCTACCGCACCGACTGCGTCGCCTTCACCCTGGGCTACGCCGCCGAGCCCTTCGCCGAATTCGGCGGCGTCCAGGCCCCCCGCCTCCAAGTCTACTATTTCACCAACCCCGCCCACCCCTTTTCCCTCCGCCTGGGCGGCGGTCTGGATTACTACTGGCGGCTGAGCCCCTTCGGCAACGAGGAGCGCGCCGAGGGGATCCTCGGCGGCCGACTCGGTCTGCAGGCGGCCCTCAACCTCGTCGACCGCCTGGCCGTCGCCGTCGACGCCGGCCTGCTCTTCCCCCTCACCGACCAGGTCGGGCTGGCCACACGCTTCCTCTTCGCCCTGGTCTACCGCCTGTGACACCGCCGCCGCTTAACATCGGGAAACCGGCCTCCCGGCCGGTCTTTGTTTATCAAACACGTCTTGAACGTCAACGCTAGAGCTGGACGTCGGGATCCTCGTCCGCCGCCCCGCCGACGGTCTGCAGGCCGTCGTCCAGGCGATCGCACAGCTCCTGAACCGTGGAACGCAGCAGCTTGCGACCCTCCGACAGCTCCAGCCACTCCACCGCCAGCTCCAGGGCCGTCCAGATGGCCAGCTTGACCGTGCTGGGAAGCTGGGAGCGGCTCTCCAAGGTCTTGATCCGGTTCTCCACCAGCTCCGCCGCCCGTTGCAACCGCTCGGCGTCCTCCACGGTAAAGGTAAAGCTATGACCGTGAACCTCGACGGTGGTGGGCTGCTTGTCGTCGAACACCGGGCCTCCGCGGGGAAGAGAACGGGTTCATTATACGGCCGGCGCCCCGGTTTGACAAGCTTCGGCCGAAGACACCCCCGGGAGACCTTTGAAAACACCGCCGGCGTCAACGACCGCCGCCCCCGGAACCGGCACGGTTTTTGCATCTCGGCGACCGTGAGGCCGATGCTAACGGTCCGCCTCCGCAAAAACCGTGCCGGTTCCGGGGGCGGCGCGGCACCGTCGGCCGGTCTTGCAAGGCGTTTTCAAAGGTCTCCCTTTCTACTGGGTGAAGTTGAAGCGGTAGGTGACGGCGACCTCGCGGGCGATGGGCCGGCCGTTCTGCTGGGCGGGCTCCCATTGCGATTTGCGCGCCGCTTCGAGGGCGGCGGCGTCGGCGTCGGAACGGCCGGTGGAGTTGATGATCCGGACGCGCAGCACCTCGCCGGTAGCGGAGAGATAGATGCCGACGCTGCAGGTCAGGCTCTCGCCGGTCTGCTCGATGAACTGCCGCACCCCGGGCGGGGTCACGGGCTCGGGGAGGCTGAGCTTGCGCGCCGATGTGGTGGTGTCTGAGGTACCGGGGTCGACGAGGGGGTCGAGATCGACGAAGGGATCGGACTTTTCGAGGGGCAGATAGCCGGGAACGGGCGTATCGGGCAGATCGATGGCGCCTTCGGCCTCGGAGACGACCGGGGCGGTGATCACACGCCGTACCGGCGGTCGGACCTCGGGGATCACGATGGTTTGGGGCGGCGGCCGATAGGCCTCCAGGTTCTCCAGCTCCTGAACGTCGCGCTGCAGCTCGTAGGGCCGCAACGGCCGGCTGTAGTTGCCCAGGGCCATGACGATGATGACGTCGAGGAGCAGGCTCAACAGCAGGGCCCGGGAAAGGATCAGGCGACGGCGGGTACGACGGTTGCCCTCTTTGTTGGACACGGCTCCTCCTGTCGGGGGGGTCTCACCTATCTCTACGCCGCCAAGAATGCTTTGGTTCGCGGATCGCGCCGCTGAAGGATGTTTCGAGTGATAGTCATCACAACAACAGCCCGTTGACGGCCACATAATCCCCCCTTCGTATTGACAGGACAGGCTTAATTGGCTAAACTTTGACCCCTGATACATTGCGTTTTCTTCATCCATCGGGCCGGGTCACAGCAGCGCCTGTCAAGGTCGTCATGAACCCGCCGGCGTTTGGCGCAGCGCCACTCCAGGGGGCCACTCAAGGGGGCCACTCCAGGGGGCTACTCAAGGGGGCTACTCAGAGGGGCCGGGCCACGGATCCGGAGGGCCACTCAAGGGGGCCGGGCGAGGGCTCCGGGTATCGCGCCCGCGGACCCGGCAGCGAGGGATCCTCGAACGCTGACGACCGTTTGCACCGCACCAAGCAACCCCTCAAGTCAACAATCGCTCCTAAGGCAAACCCGTCCCAGCCCGCACGACACGGCGCCAGACCGCACTCATCCTGTTTGTTCATTTCAGCGGGGATAACGTCACCCGGGAGTACCGATGAAGCACCACATACGCCTGTTCGTTATCCTGTCGATTCTCGCCGCCCTGCCCGCCGCGGCCGACTTCGGACCCGTCGCCAACGACGAAGGTCTCGAATTCCAGCTCGACAGTTGCCAATTCCTGGGTAACTCAGGCACCCTGGTCGAGCTCTACCTGCAGGTGCCCAACCGCGGGTTGGAGTTCCTGGCCGAGGACCCCCTAGAGGGTCCCTGGTGGGCCACCTACGTGGTCAAGCTCGAGCTGCTCGACGACGCCGGCCAGGTCATCTATCGTGACACCTGGTCCAACGACATCCAGGCCGTCGCCGAGGAGCAGACCGTCCGCGAGGGCTCCTTTTCCCTCGACGTCGTCCGCCTCGACATGGACCCCGGTCTCTACGAGGTCCGGCTGACCCTGGGCGATCCCAACAGCGAGGACATGGCGACGGGCACGGCCCTGTTACCCCTCGAGGTCGCTGATCTGTCCACCGCCGCCCTCAGCCCGCTCCAGGTCAGCTCCAACATCCGCCTCGTCGACACCGAGAATTTCACCACCGTGCCCATCGGTCGAGCCGGCCTGTACCTCGACGAAGTCCCCAGCGAGGCCGTCGGCCCGGCCGGTGCCTTCAGCGCCAACGACGAGTTCATCAAGCTGGACAAGTTCGTCGCCCCGTTGCCCAGTCGCACCAAGACCGGCAGCCAGCAGGATCTCCTCTACTTCTACGGCGAGCTCTACACCAGCGGCGAGTACAGCCTGGCCTATGAGGTCTACAACGCGCCCGGCTCCCTGCTGTCCGACGGCGAAACGGCCGTCGACGCCGACGGGATGAACAGCTACGCCGTGGCCGTCGACACCGCGGGCTGGAGCGACGGCGAATACCGCCTGGAGATCGAGCTGCGCGACGCTTCCGAAGCCGTGCTGGCCGAGAGCGGCCGCGACTTTACCATCGGCGTCGGCGCGGAGACCGTCGAGGTCGTCGCCGACAGCGGCGAGCCGATGACCGACGAGGAGCTGCGGCGTTTCATCCGCGAGGTCGGCTTCATCGCCTCGGAGCGTGAACTCAACGACCTGACCGGCGCCCCGGCCGACAAGCGCTGGCTGCTGGTCGAACGCTTCTGGGCCAAGCGCGATCCCGATCCCGCCACCCCGACCAACGAGTTCAAAATCGAATACTACAACCGACTGGCCTACGTCCGCGATCATTACGGCCGCGGTTACGGCGACGGCCTCGACAGCGACCGGGGGCGCGTCTACATGATCTACGGACCCCCCGACGAGGTCGAGGACACCCCGTTGGGTTCGGGGATGATCGCCGACCGCCCGACGGAGTCCGGCATCAGTGAGCTGGAAGCCGAACTCGACGTCTCCGGCACCAAAGGCGTAAGCGCCGGCGAGACCTCGGATATGGACACCAGCGCCGGCGGCGAGCTCTCCAGCAACATCCTAGATCTGGAAAAACCGCACCTGTTGTGGATCTACTACCGCAGCGGCGGTGAAAGCCAGATGATGAAATTTTTGTTCGAAGATCGTACCGGTTACGGCGATTACGATATCGTCTGGTCGACGGAGCGTGGTCAGTACTAGCGCGCTCCCCCATCACCCCAAGCTTGATTTAAGCCGAGGAGGACAGCATAGATGGCCAAAGCCAAACTGCTCAGGATCATCTGCTTGGTGACCATCGCCCTGTTCGTCCTGGTCCCGACCACTCTGGTCATGGCCCAGGAGGAGGAAGCCGCCGAGGAAACCGCCGCAGCTGAAGGCGCGACCGAGGAAACCCCGGCCGAGGGCGAAGCCGCCGCCGAGGGGGACGCTGAAGAAGCCCCCAGCGAGGCCCCCGCCGACGTCCAGGAGGGCGAATCCGGCAGCATCCAGGACTACTTCGCCAAGGGCGGCCCGGTTATGTACCCGCTGCTGCTCACCGCGGTCCTGGCCGGCGCTTACATCATCGAGCGCCTGTTCACCTACCAGTTCGCCAAGATCAACACCCGGACCTTCACCGACGAGGTCGTCGAACTCGTCAAGTCCGGCAAGCGCACCGAAGCCATCGAGAAGTGCAAGAATGAGCGCGGGCCGATCGCCGCCGTGTTCAAAGCCGTTCTCGAACGCGCCGACCGCGGCGTCGCGGCGGCGGAGAAGACTGCGGCCAACGCCGGCGCCGTCGAGCTCTCCTTCCTCGAACGCGGCCTGATCGTCCTGGCCTCGGTCTCCACCATCGCCCCCATCCTCGGGTTCCTCGGTACGGTTACCGGTATGATCCGCGCCTTCGAAGGGATCGCCCGGGCCGGCGAGGTCAAGCCCACCGTCGTCGCCTCCGGTATCTCCGAGGCCCTGATCACCACCGCGACAGGTCTGGCCATCGCCTTCCCCGTGTTGATCATGTACAACTACTTCACCAGCCGGATCGACCGCTTCGTCCTCGAGATGGAAGAAAGCACCACTGAGCTGATCAACGCCATCGAGGACACCCAGGCCTGACCAAACCGACGGGAGAAACCATGGCTTTCAAAAGGAAAAGCAGGACCGCCGCGGAGATCCCGTCGTCCTCGATGTCGGACATCGCCTTCCTGTTGCTCGTCTTCTTCATGACCACCACCATCTTCAACGTGGAGAAGGGGATCCGGGTCCAACTACCCGGTAAAGGCGAACCCACCCAGATCAAGGCCGACAACGTGGTCACGGTCCGGGTCCGACGGGACGGCTCAATCTATCTCGACGCCAAGGAAAACCCGATGGAAATCCCGAGCCTCGGCCTGCTCAAGGACGAGCTCGAGAAACGTCTGGCCGCCAACGAGAAACTGGCCGTCATTTTCGAGGTCTCCCCGGAGGCCAGCTACGACAAGATGATCGACGTCTTCGACGAAATCAAGAAGGCCAACATCGTGCGCCTGGCCCTCAAAATCGAGTAGAAAGGAGGATCGATGCAGCTCAGGAAAAAAACCAGCAGTAAACCCGAAATACCATCGTCCTCCATGTCGGACATCGCCTTCCTGCTGCTGATCTTCTTCATGACCACCACGGTGTTCAACGTGGACCGCGGGCCCAACCTGACCCTGCCCGCCGCCGAAAAGGTCGAGAAGACCAAACGCAAGGATACGATGTCGGTCTACGTCGACGCTAACGGCAACGTGAATATCGACGGACGCTACATCGCCCTGGAGATCCTCCCCGAGATCATGGCCGAGGAGGTCGCCGCCAACCCCAACATCACCGTCGTGTTCAAAGCCGACAAGAACGCCGAATACGGCCGCCTGATGGAGGTCTTCCAGCAGCTCCAAGAAGCCCAGGCCTACAAGATATCCCTCTCCACCGAATTGGAAAGCGGAGGCTTGTAACGCCGGAACCAAACGCACGCCCGACTCCGTATAGTAACCGGGCAGGACGGGCTTTAAGGAGGCCACATGGACGACAAGAACACCAATGGCAAAAAGAACGGCCAGGACCGGAAGGAACTCTTCCGCCAGTCCCTGCTGTTCAGCCTGCTGTTCATCGCCTCCCTGGTGATGGCGATGAATAACTTCTCCGAACCCATCGACCCCTTCGTCATGCGCAAGGACGTCCAGGAGCTGGAGAATATCGAGGTCTACAAACCCCCCTCAAAGACCATCCAGATCCCCGAGGTCAAACCCCCCGCCCAGATGGTTCAGACCGCCCCCGAGGTCAGTGAATCCGAGGAGGCCATCGAGACCATCGACGTCCCCAGCCAGGAGTACGTCGAGCTGGAAGGCGGCGGCGACGAGTTCGAAAACCTCGGCACCCTGGGCGGTGAGGAAACCGAATCCGACGAGACCATTCCGCCCCAAAAGGTCAGCGTTCCCGAACCCGTCACCCCGCCCGGGGTGCAGGAGTTCATGGAGCAGACCCAGGAGAGCCTGACCTGCAGCGTCGGTATCTACGTCTCCGCCGACGGCCAGGTCCTGCGCGTCCGGATCATCAACTCCACCGGTCGCTCCGACGCCGACAACGCCGCCCTCGAAGCGGCCCGCAAATCGCAATGGGAGCCCGCCATGCAGAACGGCCGCCCCATCGCCCGCGAGGTCGCCGTCACCTACCGCTTCAACTACACTCAGTAGGTGGGGCTGGATCAGGGGTTGTTCACCCTACAGGGGTTCCCGGACGGGGACCCCTGTTTTGCGATGACACCACCGGCCCCCCACAGCCTGATTTCGCGGCCGATCACCCCGCAGGGGTTCCCGGACGGGGACCCCTTTTATGCAACGATACCATCGGCCACCCCCAGCCTGATTTCGCGGCCGATTATCCCCGGGGGTTCCGAACAGTTATTCACCGCCTGCGTGCAACGAGACCGTAGCACCAAGGGCGAACTGCTGTTTACAAGCCAATCACCCGCCTGTGGATGCTTGCCTTCCTCGGTAAGCTCGCAACACACCCGCCGCAACCAAATTGGCTCAGCCTGCGCAACAAGACTGAAAGCGCAATTGTCGATTCGAATACCGCCGACGATAGTTATCACAGGCCAACGGTCTACCGCGGTTCGCTGCGTAGCCACCCGCCACACTAGTCAACCGAATGACACTCAATACCGCACTTCCACCGCCGGCTCGTGCTATCCAGGTTCGTCTCAAACTAAGTTAATGCAGCGAACGAGTTTAACCAAAGTTCTCGTCAGGACTTGCTGCCCTCAACCCTCGACCGACGAGCGCCAGCAGCGGCTGAACCGCCCGCCAAGGCCCCCAGCGCAAATACCTCTTCATCGTCAGCAGACACCTCCAGCAGCAGACCGCTGACTACAGGTACAGATTCTTCATAAGAACAACAGCCTCAACAAGCTACGACTTAGGCCAAGAACAACCCTCGGGGAACTAACGGGTCGGTTCGAGCTTTGAAAAACAGCCACCGCTCGCGGTCTTGACCCTCGAACAACCCGGCGCGGAACTGGCACGGTTTTTGCATCTCGGCGCCCCTTGGCGGGGGGGGCGCCGGTCGCGCCTCCGCAAAAACCGTGCCAGTTCCGCGCCGGGTTGACGGTGTCGAGGCGTTTGGTGGCTGTTTTTCAAAGCTCTCGACCCCGGACCTTTTCAGCGCTTTCTCACCGTCTCCGCTTTAACCGACGTAAAACAACGATCGCCGACCTTGATAGAACAACCGGGGCCCAAGGGGACCCCGGTCGTTTAGTGTACTGCCGTTTGCCGGACTTTAGAAGGCGAAGCCCAGGCTGAACCGCAGGGAGTAGCCCAGGCGACCCATATCGGCGTAGGCCGCGTCGGCCTTGATGTTCATCCCGCCGGCGGGAATGTTGAAGCCCACACCGGCGTTGAGGCCCGGGGCGAAGGAATCGGCGTCTTCGTCTTCACCGACGAAGAAGTCGTAGTTCACCTGGTAGCCCGCGCGGATGGCGGCGATGCGGTAGAGCTTGTACTCCACACCGACGTTGACGCGCTCTTCGGCGTCGTTGGGGTGGATGGCGTCCAGGCCGACTGTCATGAAGTGGTCGTCGCCCTCGAGCAGGTCGTAGGCGACGCCGAGACGGAAGGTCATCGGTAGAACGTTGGCCGTGAATTCGGTATCGGTGTAGCCGCTCTTGTCGCGCAGCAGCTCACCGTAGGTGCCGTCGAAGGCGATGTCACCACCGAAGTACTGCAGGGCCATACCGATGCGCAGGCTCTGGAAGCCGGTGTTGTAGAGGGTACCCACGTCGACGGCCCAGCCATCGGCGGTGTAGCCGTCGATGTCCATGTGGATCCACTGGGCCCGTCCGCCCACGGCGAAGCGGTCGGTCAGGTTGCGCCCGTAGGTCAACCCGGCGGCCATGTCGTAGGCGGTGAAGGTGCCGTTGCCGTCCTGATGGTCCTGGTCGGTGCGGGTCATCTCGCCGTAGTCCAGGTACTGGAAGGTGGCACCGAAGGTACCGACGTTCTTGAGATTGTAGGCCAAGGCGCCGGAGAGCATCCGGGTCTCGGCTACCCATTCGTTGTCTTCGAAGAACAGGTCGAAGCCGGGAATGCGGGCGGTCGCGGCCGGGTTCCAGAAAGCCATGGCGGCTTCCGGCATCCCGGTGGCCACGACGGCGCCACCCATCCCGAGCATCCGCGGACCAACCCCGATCTTGAGGAACTGGGCGGTCGCGATTCCTGTCTTCTCCTGCGCCATAGCCGGCAGGACCAGCACCAGCACCAGGAGAAGTGCTAGGGTTTTATGCTTCATGAGTTTCTAGCCCCCTTCTCGAAGGGAAGTCATGTCGAGCCGCAGGCGGGCCGGCCGGGAACGCCCGGCGCCCCCGGCCGGCTTGCGGGTTAGATGCGTTCGCCCATCAGCACGGCAAACTTACCGATTGTGGTGCCGATGCCCGGGGCATCGATGTGATAGACGTAAACGCCGGAGGCTACCTCCATGCTGTTGCGGGACTGGAGGCTCCACCAGGCGGTGCCGCTGGTGGCGTCGTTGTGTTCGAGAATGTCCACCAGATCGCCGGCGATGGTGTAAATCCGGATGGTGCAACGTTCGGGCAGGTTGGTGAAGGCCAACTTGCGCTCCACGACCCCGGTAACCGAACGGGTCTGCCAATCGACGCCGCCGATGTAGGGGTTGGGCACCACCAGGACGTTATCCAGACTGGACTGGACCTCGGAAGACAGGGTCACCTCGACCAGGTTGGCGCGCACACCGCCTTCGATACCCGGCAGGGGCTCGGAGCCGATGTTCTCGTTGTAGATCGGGCTGGCGCCGTAGTCGAAGGCGACAACGGAGTAGTAGTAGGTGAAGTGGTTGCGCGGCTGGTCCGGGGCGTCAACGGTGACGTCGTCGTAGGGCCACTTGTCGTAGTCGTGGTAGTTGGTGCCGTCGTCGACGTACTCGTAGATCCGGTTGCCGGTGCCGGGCGCGTAGCCCTCGCCGTCGCCGCTTTCGGCAAAGATATCGCCCCAGTTATCCAGGCTGTAGCTGGGCATCCACTGGTCGTTGTCGTTGCCCTCGTACCCGGGGGCGCGCAACGAGGCGGGACCGTCGAATTCGGGATCGTCGGCCCAGTTGTGGCTGGTGTCGTTGATATCCTTGTCCCACTGGGCCAGGAGGTTGCGGATGTATCTGGGCTCCTCGCCGCCGTAAGTGTAGGCCTGGTACTCAGGCATCTCGTCGGGCCAATCGCCGTCGGCCGGATTGCTGGCGAACCAGGGGGTCAGGTCGCTGCCGTCGCCCAACTGGTCCTCGGTGCTGGCGCGGTAGATGCGATAGCCTTCGAAGTCGATCTGGCCGCCGGTGCTGCCATCCTGCTCCCGCTCAATGTTGGTGGTCGAGTTGACCTGGGGATCGAAACGCAGGGTCACCGAACCGTCGCCGGTCACGGCGGTCAACAGCGGGCTGTTAGGCGGGGAGAGAACGATGAAGTCATCGATCTCGTCGCCCTGCTGGGGATCGTCGAACTTGCCGTTGAAGCCCAGGGCGTCGGCCATGGCCTGATCGGCGTTCTTGTGGATCCCGGCGAAGCCCTCGCCGACGATGAAGGACATCCGGACTTCCAGTACGTCACCGGGCTGCATACCCGCACCCTCGGCATCCTGCAGGGGGCCGATGGAGGGGCAGACGCGCCAGTCGAACATGTTGGAGGTCTCTTCGTAGGTGCCGACGTCGGACATATAGGCGTACTTGTAGGCGTCGGTGGCCGGGTCGTTGTTCCAGTCCCAGGAGTGGGAGGAGGTGACGATATACTCACGCTCGTCGTCCAGACCCGGGTTGATGCAGGCGCGCAGGATGCGGGCGCCGCTGAAGCCGGTCACGCCGGGGACTTCGTCGCCGTTGTACATGTAGGCCAGATAGCGGCATTCGGCGTCGTCGTCGAACTGGTCCCAGTAGGGCTGAGTCGACTCGTCACCGTCGATGGGCATGGGGAAGTTGACCGAGTCGTAGGCGTCGATGATGCCGTCGGAACCCGGGGCCCAGGTGACGTTGTTGTACTCGTCGAGGGCGTCCTGGGGATCGTCGATTGAGACGAGGTCGTCCAGGTTGCCGTTGGAGCCGCCGACGTCGATGTCGTAGGCGTAGGCCAGGTAGCTCTTGGGGTCGAGAGTGTCACCACCGACGTAGCGGTAGTAATAGATGATGGTCAGCCATTCGTCGTGGCCGGGGGCGCCCCAGACCATCGAGTGGCTGCAGACCTCCAGACCGAAGGTCGTGGAGGAGTCGGCGTCGGTGTTGTACCAGTGGGCATCCTGGTCGGAGATACGGCTCGGCGTATCGTCGCGCCAGAAATCGGCCATCCAGCCGTAATCGACGCCCTCGTGGGAGCCGAAGCTCGGCGGCAGCGGGGTGGTCGTGCCGGCCTCGCTGTCATAAACCGGGCTGGTCGGGTGCCACTCCGTCGGCTGGGCGTACTCGTTGTTGATGATGGTTTCGGAGTTACCGAACCACAGGTACATATTCCAGAGATAGAGGATGCCCGAGCCGATGGGCCATTCCGCCGTGCCGTCGTTGGTGTCGAAGATGTGCATGTCGTTACCGACGACGATCTCGAGCTTGCCGGCGTCGTGACGGAACTTGTCCACCGGGTAGTTGGGCGAATACCCCTGATCCCGTGACCTGGCGACGGTCGCATCGGTCCCCATCACGGATACTCCGACCAGGGCCGCCGCCGTCACCAGTGCCAGGACAGCTATACTCAGTTTCAGCTTCATGGAGTTGATCCTCCTTGCTGAGCCGCGAAAAAAGTAAGTAGATAGACCGTGGGTGGCTGGAGTGAACCCGCTGCGGGCTCACTCCAACCCGTTATCCCGTTAGAAGGAAATGCTGGCGCCGACGCGGATCTGGAGCGGCTCACCGTAGACTTCCATGTCGTCCCAGGGGCCGTTCTCGTCGTCGTAGTTCTCGTAGTAGTAGGTCCAGTCGGAACCGGAACCCGAGCCCTCATCGGAGCCGAAGTTGGTGACGTTCCAGCGGTCGAAGAGGTTGAAGGCCTCGACGAACAGCCCGAAGTTCATCCCCCACAGCTCGAGATCGTAGGTCGCCTTGGCGTCGAGGTTGATCAGCCAGGGCATCCGCTTGGTGTTGATCTCCTGCTGGCCGCCCTCTTCGATCGGGGGCGAGTAGGGGGTGCCGGAGCCCAGGTTGGCGTTGATGTTGACGCCGAAGGGGCCCTGGCGGAAGTCGAGCATGACGTTGATGGTGTGGGTGACGTCCCAGTCGAGCAGGTTGGCTTCGAGGGGCAGGTTCCAGCCGTTGTAGGAGTACTCGTAGCCCTGACGCCAGTCGGAGGACAGGCCGCGGGCGATGGAGTAGGTGTAGGATATCTTGCTGGAGAACCAGTCGGTCCAGCTACCGTCGAGGACGACCTCGACGCCGCGGACGTTGCCCCAGTCGGCGTTGGTGGTGCGGGTGTAGTTGTAGATCCCCAGCGGGTGGGTGTACATGATGGTGTCGATCTGGTTGGAGATGTCCTTGTAGAAACCGGTGACATCGAGCAGGATCGACTGGCCGCGGGGGTTGGTCTCGCTGACGCCGAGCTTGAAGACGTGCTGGACGCCGACCTCGTAGCTGATGGTCTTCTCGGGCTTGAGGTTCGGGTTGCCGAAGATCGGGAAGGACCCAGTGGGTTCCTCGTAGTTGCCCATGTAGAGGAAGCGGAAGATCGGCATCTGGAAGAAGTGGCCGTAGGAGAAGTGGATCTTGTCGAACTCGGTGATCGGATGGGCCACGCCCAGACGCGGCGAGAGCTGATACTTGGGATCGGCCTCGACGCGCGGGACATCGTCCCAATTCACGTATTCGGAATCCGAGTCCTTACCCTGGTAGTTCATCGGGTTCTCGGCGTAGTCGGTGTTGGGATCGAAGTAGTCGAAACGCAGGCCGAGGTTGATCACCATCTCCGAGTAGTCCATCTTGTCCTGGACGTAGGCCGCGCCCTGCCACGGGAAGACGTGATAGCCGTCGCCGTAGACGTTGTTGGGCAGCGGCTGGCGCTGGAAGTACTCGACGTCGTAGTACTTGTACTCCAGCCCGGCCTTGACCAGGTTGTGCTTGTCGAGCTCGGTCTGCATGTCGGCCTTGCCCGTCAGGATGTCCTCGTAGGTGTTCTCGTACCAGCGCATGTCGCCGGTGGTGTAGAACCAGCCGTCGGGACCGGTCTGGGTGCGGTTGAGATCGTAATCCTCCCACCACTTCCAGCCGCCGACTTCGTGCTCTTCCCAGGCGTCGCCGTTGTTCCAGACCTTCTCGACGCCGCCGTCGTCGGTGCCTTCGTAGTGCCAGTCGTCCTCGCCCCACTTGATGCCGGCGTGGACCCAGGTGTTGTAGTAGTTGGCACGGACGGTGTACCAGGTCTTGTCGCTGACCAGGTGGCGCCACAGACCGGTGACCTGGTAGGTGTCACGGGCCTGGTAGATGTAGTTGTTCAGGGTGTACTGCCACTGGCAGTCCCAGAGCTGGCGCGTCATCTGCGACAGCGTACCCGAGGCGATGAAGAACATGTTGTTGTACTCGGGACGCGCCTGATCGCCGGCGAAGGCCATGCGGATCTTACCCTGGGCGTTGTACTCCTCACGGGGCTCGTCCTTGGGCAACTGGCCGCCGTTGACGTAGTAGTCGCCGGAGAGGAACAGGGTCATGAAGTTGCCGATGGGACCACCGAAGGCGCCTTCGGCCTTCCAGAAGTTGGCCCGGCGGGTGCGGGTGGTCCAGGTGACCGGAACCGAATCGGGATCGGGCTCGCCGGTCGAGGCGAGGATCTTTTGTGATTCGATTTCCTTGGTGGTCTGGAAGACCTCCATCCGGCCGCGCAGGGTGCCCTCCCAGCGATCCGTGCTGCCGTGCTTGGTCACGATGTTGATGACCGCGGACTGGGCGTTGCCGTACTCGGCGTTGAAGGCCCCGGAGATGATCGTCATCTCGGCGATGGAGATGTTGTTGATACCCGTGGCCGCGTAGCCGGAGATCGGATCGACGATCGGCATATCGTCGACCATGTAGGTGATCTCGGTGGCGCGACCGCCGCGGACGTGCATGTAGCCGTCGTCGTTGACGGTGCCGGCCTCGTTCTCCATCAGGTCGTAGAAGTTGTCGGCCGGGAGCTTCTCGATGTCCTCTTCACCGATGCGACGGATCTTGGAGGTGACATCGCTCTCGATCAGGCGACGACGAACGTCGACCTCGACCACGATGTCTGTCTGCTCCACGTCGGTGAGCGGATTGAGGGTGAAGTTCAGGGTCCGGCGGACGTCGGAGATGAAGATGACGCCCTCGACGACCTTACCCTGGTACCCTTCATAGGTACACTTGACGCTGTAGGTTCCCGGCGGGATGTCGGTACGGGAGAAGTACCCGTCCTCATCGGTTTGGATCATGATGTCTGTACCCACGAGCTTGATCTCAGCCAGCTCCAGGGGGTTACCGTTAGCGTCGGTTACGGTACCCGAGATCTGGGCGTTGGTGCCGGCGAAGGCCGGGCCAACCAACAGCAGGATGAGCATCAAGGTAAGGGTCAGAAGATGTTTTTTCATCTTTCCCTCCCGATACGGTGCAAGGAGCTTGCTAGCCTTTCGTAAGAAGACTTGGGGTCGTAAGCCTGAGATAGGATATATGGACCTCCTCCAACAGTAATAAAGATAGCCGAAACTTCCGTTTTGGCAAGTCCCGCGTCCAAAACGGAGGGTGATAAATCAACCGTGGCGTAAAAAACCCTGAACGGGGATACATATCTGCCGGGTATCGGGGAACTCGGCTGCCGCATCAGAACGTATCCATACGGCCGGTGAGTTCAGCGCCGGGGGTCCGGTTTTTAACCCGGTTCGCGTCGTTCCGGGACCGTTTCGGGCGCCGCCGGTCCGCAGCACGGCCGAGCTGATCGGCCTGAACCGCTCGTCCGCAGCCGCGCGTACGGTAGGGCTGGCAGGTTTCCACTGCGGCGTGGGTCGTTTGGGCCGGGAAGGCGGGTTGCCGGGTGAAGCCTTGCTCGAAGCCTTACTAGAAGCCTTACTAGAAGCCTTGCAACAAACCGCGCGAAGTCGAGCAATAAACCCGGGATGCTGCCTGAGACGGAAACCCGGGGCGGACATACAGTGTTTCGCCCCTTCTGCTTCGCCCCTACTATGTCCTTGTTCCGGCCCCGACGCGCCTTCTTCAATCTCAGGCTCGAAGCCCTTTCGGCCCTGGCGACCCGCTTGCCGGGCGGTCCTGCCGGCTCGCACTCCCTGCCGTGATCCCTTGACAGGTCAATCGATAGGACAGGTCAATCGATAGGACAGGTCAATCGATAGGTCAAGCAAAACGAGAATGCGGCCAGCCTGGCCCCGGCTGGTGAAAACGGACGGGAAGCGGGACGGGACCCGGGGAATTCTTGTAACAACACTATCTTAGTCTGTCCAAAGGTAAAACAGTCAAGCGGCTATGTCAAGGTAAAAAACCGGGCCGGGGCAACGCTTGAGCGGTCACCTGGGCCTCGGCGGCACCCGTGCCGCCGGGTTGAAATCGGCGGCGGCTGACCCGGCGCGACCGGGAGAAGCGCTGGTCGTGACGGGTCGGGAGAGGGGGCGGCGGCTCTTGTGTCGGCGCCGGATCGCCCCCCGGTGGCGAGCGCCCGCGGCACGCCCGGCATAACCGCTGCAGAACCGGCCTCGGGCCGGTTTTTTTTGCATGTAACGACGATGATCGCGCGACCGGCGGACCAGCCGCCGTCGGCGGTTAACCGACCGTCGCGGTCGGTTACTGGACCGCGGGGGATCGGCTTTGGTACGATACCCCTCCACCGTCGCGGGCCGACCGGACGAGGCGCCCGCCCCCCGGCCGACGGCGAAGAGACGCCGCTGCCGCCCCGCCGCAAACAGAAACCGGAGACCGAAAAGCGAGGAAGCGGATGCCCGATTATAGCAAACGGACCCACCATTGTGCAGAACTGGCGGCGGACGACCTCGGGGCCGCGGTCGTCCTCTGCGGCTGGGTGCGCCAGGTGCGCGACCTGGGTGGGCTGGTCTTCCTGCGCGTGGGTGATTGTCGCGGCGAGACCCAGGCGGTCTGCGATCCCGATCACGCCCCGGCGGCCCTGGAGGCGGCCTCGAGCTGCCACCTGGAGTACGTGGTCTGCCTGGCGGGGAAGGTGCGTCGCCGGCCTGACGATCAGGTCCGCGACGACGAGCCCACGGGAGCCGTCGAGGTGCTGGTCGATGAGCTGGAGATCCTCTCGTCGGCAAAACCGCTGCCCTTCCCGCTGACCGACGAACCCTCGAAGAACGAGGAGCTGCGTCTCAAGCACCGCTACCTCGACCTGCGCCGCCGCCCGATGCTGAAGGCCCTCGAGTTCCGCCACCGCTTCATCCTCGAAATGCGCAACCGGCTGGCCGCCGAGGGTTTTGTTGAGATAGAAACCCCGCAATTGACGCGCTCGACCCCGGAAGGCGCCCGGGACTTCCTCGTCCCCAGCCGCAGCTTCCCCGGCTCCTTCTTCGCCCTGCCCCAGAGCCCGCAGATCTACAAACAGCTTCTGATGGTCGCCGGAGTGGACCGCTACTTCCAGATCGCCCGTTGCTTTCGCGACGAGGACCCCCGGGCCGACCGCCAGGTCGAGTTCACCCAGTTGGACCTGGAGCTGGCCTTCGCGACGGGCGCAGCGGTCATGGAGGTCTCCGAGCGCCTGTTCAACCACCTCTGGCGGAAGCTGCTGGATGTCGAGCTGCCCGCATCCTGGCCCCGATTGACCTACGCCGAGGCCCTGGAGCGCTACGGCACCGACAAGCCGGACACCCGCTTCGGTCTGGAGCTGGTCACCCTGGACGCCGCCTTCGCCGATACCGAGCTGCGCTTCATCAAAGACGCTCTGGCCCAAGGCGGCGCGGTGCGCGGCCTGCTGGTCCCCGGCGGCGCCGGGGCCAGCCGCAAACAGCTCAAGGAGTGGGAGAACGAGGTCAAGAGCGCCGGACTCGGCGGGATGATCTGGATCAAGTGGACCGTCGACGGCCTCTCCTCCAGTATCAAGAAGTTCGTCGAGGGCGGACCGGCCGACAAGCTGCGCGAGCTCTCCGGCGCCGGCGAGGGCGACCTGCTGCTGGCCTGCGCCGGGAGCGGCTCCCGGGTCAACACGGCCCTGGACCGGCTGCGGCGCAGACTCGGCCGTGAGCAGGAGCTGATCGAAGACCGCTGGGACGTCCTCTGGGTCACCGAGTTCCCCCTCTTCGAAGAGGACGACGAGGGCCGGATCACCTCCAGCCACCACCCCTTCACCGCCCCCCTGGCCGAGGACGCCGAGAAGATCGAGAGCGAGCCGCTGAGCGTGCGCTCGGCCAGTTACGACATCGTCATCAACGGCGTCGAGGTGGCCTCGGGCTCGCCGCGGATCCACGACGCCGAGCTGCAGCAGCGCGTCTTAGCCGCTTTGGGGATCGGCGCCGAGGAAGCTCGGGAGCGCTTCGGCTTCTTCCTTGAGGGACTCTCCTACGGCACCCCGCCCCACGCCGGCATCGCCCCGGGCCTGGACCGCATCATCGCCCTGATGCTCGGGCGGGCGAGCATCCGCGAGGTGATCGCCTTCCCCAAGACCCTGCGCGCCGCCGACCCCCTGACCGGCGCACCGAGCCCGGTGGCGGATTCCCAACTAACTGAATTGGGAATTCGGGTTGTCGAAACCGCCCCGGAAACCATACCGGAGACCATAGATGAAGACGGCTAGATCCCCAACAGGCAAAGGTTTAGCCCTGGATCAACTTTTTCTGATAATTTTGGCCCGCGACTTGAAAAAGGCTCTGGTCAATTCCCCGCTTTTCTGTTAGACTTCTACAGTCGCATATTAAAAGGCGCTTCAGCTTTGCCTTGTCTTACATCCTTAGTCCTACCCATAACCTAGGAGGAGTTCTATGTGGATTACCTTTATCGCGCTGCTGCTCGGTGGTATCCTGGGCGCCGCCGGTATGATCGTCAAGAACAAGCCGTCGGCCGCTGACGCCATCGCCAAGCTGACCCCCTTCCAGGGGTACATCGGTGTCGTCCTGTTGCTCTGGGGTATCTGGGACCTGATCCAGTCCTTCAGCCTGCTCAGCCTGTGGGGCGGTATCATCGGTATCCTGGCCCTGGCCACCGCCATCGTCGAGATCATCCTGGGCATCGTCCTGGGCTGGAGCCTGATCGTCAAGTACTCCAGCGGCGCCGCCGAGAAGATGGAAAGCACCTACGCCAAGCTGGTGCCCCTGCAGGGCATCTTCGGCATCCTGGCCATCCTGCTGGGCATCTTCTGGCTGCTGTTCAGCTTCGGCATCTTCAACTTCATGCTCTTCTAGAAACCGCCTAGCCGAAGCCTAGTCTCATCCGCACGGGGCGACTCAGATTTGAGCCGCCCCGTCGGTTTTAGCGGTCGCACGCCGCGGACCCGCCCGCGGCCGCCGCCGATTACGGCCGCAATCGACCGACCAACACTCCTTGCCGAACGGCACCCCCGCCATGACCATCGCCCAACTGCTGCGCCGCATTCAACGGGAGCTGCACCGCTCCAGCCCGCCGTCCCGCGAGGCCGAGCTGCTGCTGTCCAGGCGCCTGGGCCTGCCCCGGCACCTGCTCTATCTGGAGGCCGGGCGGGAGGTTCCCAGCGACGTCGTCACGGCGCTGGAGTCCGACCTGCGGCGTCGCCGCGCCGGCGAGCCGCTGCAGTTGATCCTGGGCTCCGTCGGCTTCCGCGGACTCGAGCTCAACGTACGCCCCGGCGTCTTCATCCCCCGGCCCGAGACCGAGGTGCTGGTCGAATACGCCGTGGCCCTCGCCGCCGATGTCCCCGGCGTCATCCTGGACCTCTGCTGCGGCGCCGGGGCCGTCGCCTGCGCCCTGGCGGCGGAGCTGCCGACGCGCCGCGTCGTCGCCGTCGATGCGAGTCCGGCGGCCTGCGTCTTGACCCGGGACAACGCCCGATGCCTGGGGCTGAGCGAGCGGATCGGCGTCGTCCGGGGCGACCTGACGGAGGCTCTCGGCGGACCCTTCGCCCTGCTGGCCTGCAATCCGCCCTACATCGCCAGCGACGACCTGGACGCCCTGCCCGTCGAGGTGCGTGACCACGATCCGTCGGCGGCCCTCGACGGCGGCCCCGACGGCCTGGACTTCTATCGTCGATTGGCCCCGGAGTTGACTCGATTGCTGGTGCCGGGCGGCTGGACCGTCCTCGAGATCGGCGAGGAGCAGGGCGAGGCGGTCGGGGATATCTTCGCGAAGACCCCGGGATTGGAGCGAACGGCGATCCAGCCCGACCTGACCGGCCGCGACCGGGTGGCCGTCGCCCGGCGGATTAGCACACAACAGCCAAGCAATGGCGAATAACTACTTGTGGGGTAAGGACGTTACGTTAATTGTTCAACCAACTATTTGATGACCCACCGCCAAACGGGCCGACCTCGGGTCGGCCCTAACGAACATTAACAACCCCAACAACGCTTCGCTCCTCAACCACCACCGCGGAACCGATGGCGACACAAGGACCGGCGCGGTTCTTGCGACGCCGACCCCGACGGGTCGGCGTCCATGCAAGAACCGTGACGGCCCGGCCGAACGCCTCAATGCCGGCGCAGCTCGCGCACCAGCTCCAGGTAGCGCGCCGTGATCCGCTCCAGGATGTCCACCTCCAGCCGCTCGTCGACGGCGTGCATCCGGTGGTTGAAGTCGGCGGGCAGCGGATCCGCCGGATAGGGCACGTAGCCGTAAGAATCGATCCCCGCCCAGCGCAGGTGGCGGGAGTCCGTCCCCGCCGGACAGAGGAAGGGCAGGAACGCCGACTGGGGCTCCCAGCGGGCGACGAGCCGGCGGGCGACCTCGACGACGGGGTGGGCGACGTCGGAGACGCTGGCCGGATGGGAGGAAGAGATCTCGATCTCGACGGGCAGATCGGCCGCCAGGGTGCGCAGCTCGGCGAGTAAAGCCTCGGGCTCCGTTCCCGGCAGCAGGCGGCAGTCGCAGCTCAGGGCGACCCTGCCCGGGATGATGTTGATCTTCTCCCCGCCGTGGACGATCGTCGGTGCCAGGGTGTCGGTGTAGGCGGCGCGCAGGGCGTCGACCACCTCCGGCGCTCCGGCGGCCGGGCCGGCGAACAGCTCCCGCCAAGCCGCCGCGTCCCCGGACTCCAGGGCCGCCGTCAGGGCTTCCCCGTCGGGCCGTCCCGCCGTCAGCAGGCCCAGCAGCTCGACGTTGACGTCCAGGACCCGGTAGACCCGCGGTCGCTTGCGCAGGCGGGTGAGCAGCTCGCCCAGGATATAGACGGCCTGCTCGTCGCCGGGCAGGGCCGCGTGACCCTGACGGCCGCGGATGGTGAAGTCCAGCCGCAACTGCCCCTTCTCGCCGACCATGAAGGTCGCGACGCCGCGCCCGCCCAGCCTATAGTACTCGCCGCCGCCCTCGGTGACGCAACACCAGCAATCGACGAGCTCCCGACGGTGCTTGGTCAGCCAGCCGACGCCGGCCGCGCCGCCCACCTCTTCATCGGGCGCCGCCAGCAGGCGCACGGGGCGCCCCGTCGTCTCACCGTTGCGGGCCATTTCGGCCAGAGCCACCGCCTGGGCGGCCAGCACACCCTTGCAGTCGATGGCCCCCCGACCCCAGACGCAGCCGTCGACGACCTCGCCACCGAAAGGATCGTGGGTCCAGGCCCGGCGGTCGCCGACGGGGACGACGTCCAGGTGGCCCATCAGCATGATCGGCGCCGCATCGCGATCACCGGGCAGCAACGCCTCCGCGCCGCCGCGATCCGGCTCGGTCTCGTAGACCCGCCCGGGCAGGCCGTGGTCGTTGAGCCAACCGGCCAGGAAGCGGGCGCACTCCAGCTCGTCCCCCGGCGGGTTGGTGGTGTCGATACGGATCAGACCGCTCAACAACTCGACGGCCCGATCACGCAACCGTTGTAAATCCATGGACTTCCCCCCGTCAAGGTCCACTGACCGCGCCATAATCCCGAAACGAATACGACGTCGTGATTATACCAGTCGCCGGCGCGCCGTGCAGAACGCTCCGGCGACCCACTGCACCGTTCACCGTTCAATACAGGGCCTTGATCGCGCCCCAGGACAGCGGCTCGACGGCCTGCTCCGCCGTTCCGTAGAGCTCCATCATCGCGCTGTACTGATCGTCGAACTGCTGATCACAGCGCATCCAGCTCTGACCGCCGTCGGCGCTCCAGCAGGCCGGCAGGCCGTAGCTGTAGTCGGCGTAGCGGTTGACCATCTGCAGGAAGATGCCGGACCCGCTCAACACGCTGACCAGCCAGTAGGTCTCGCCACTGTCGAGGACGATAGCCCCGGGCAGCTCCAGATCGATCTGATAGACGCCGAACTCGTCGCCTTCGTACTCGAAATGTTCGTAATAGGTAACAGTGACGGCGGACGACGGCACGGTGACCGACTGCAGCACGTCACCACCGGTTGGCATCCCGCCGTTGTCGGAGTAGACCCGCACTTCGAAGTCCTGCGGCGAAGACAGGTAGCAGCCCCAGATACGGATGCCGTCGACGGTCCACTCGCCCGACGGGGTGACGTCGTCGGCCAGCAGCATCGAACCGTAGTCGCCCACAGCATACTCGGGATCGACATAGGGCTGCTCGTAGATCAACTCGTCCGCCGTTTCAGGATGCAGGCCCAAACCCCGCCCCGCGGCGCCGGAACCGACCAGCACCGCCAACAGCAGCAGTAAACAGCTACGTTTCATCATCGCCCTCCCCCAGCGGTCAATCACTCCTCGACTCGTTTCACGGGACAGATAAACGGTATACTACAATAATCAGGTTAGTCAAATGCCGGGTTGCTGTCAACAATCAACCGCCGAGTCGCTTCAGCAATACCCGTCCCCGCCCTGTGCTACAATCGACCCTCTCGCTCTAGTCGATACCAACGCCGGATTGGATGCGTGGCAGCTCAACCCCCGCGATCCGACTTGAAAAACCGCCGACGACGGCCTACGATTAGCATTCGCCCCGGCGACCCGGGAAAACCGCCGCGGGATTCGTCCGGCCAAACGCCGAACCTCGGGCGGCCGGAACTGGCACGGTTTTTGCGGAGGCGGAACCGTCCTCCAGTCCACCGGGGCGCCGAGATGCAAAAACCGTGCCAGTTCCGGCCCGGGCCCAGCCGCGACGTAGGGGAGAAAGCGTCGGGCGGTTTTTCCCGGGTCGCCGGCGGCCTCCAACCACGGTTGACCACTCGCAGCCAACCTTCTCCGGGAGCCCATAGATGAGCGACTTCGCCGAAACCGCCGAACGCGCCCGCCTCGCCGTCGCCGACCTCTGGGGGTGCCTTTGACCCCGAGACCAAGCGCGAGCGGTTGGCGGAACTGAATGAACGGATGAGCGCCCCGGACTTCTGGGACGATCCGCAAGCGGCGGGCAAGCTTTCCGCCCGTGCCTCGCGCCTCAAGGAGGAGCTCGAGCGGGCCGACAGGCTGCGTGCCGAGCTTTCCGACCTCGAGGAGCTCGGGGCCATGTCCCTCGAGGAGGGGGACGATGACGAACTCGGCCAGGTCGTCGACGGTCTGGAGAATCTGACCCGGCGGGCCGAGAAGCTGACCGCCCAGGCGTTGCTGTCCGGCGAGTACGACGACGAGGACGCCATCGTCGAGCTGCACCCCGGCGCCGGGGGCACCGAATCCGCCGATTGGTGCGAGATCCTCTACCGGATGTACGTGCGATACTGCGAGCAGCGCGGCTGGAAGGTCGAGCTGCTCGAGCTGGCCCCGGCCGACGAGGCCGGGCTCAAATCCGTCACCATGGCCGTCCGCGGCGAGCTGGTCTACGGCCGCCTCAAGGGTGAGATCGGCGTCCACCGCCTGGTGCGCATCTCGCCCTTCGACGCTTCCGGCCGCCGTCACACCTCCTTCGCCGCCCTCTACGCCTATCCCGACCTGGACACCGACGTCGAGTTCGAGATCAGCCCCGCCGACCTGCGCATCGACGTCTTCCGCGCCTCGGGCCACGGCGGCCAGTCCGTCAACACCACCGACTCCGCCGTGCGCATCACCCACAAACCCACCGGCATCGTCGTCAGTTGCCAGAACGAGCGCAGCCAGCACGCCAACCGTGATTACGCGATGAAGGTCCTGCGGGCCCGCCTGGCCGATCATTACCGTCGCCAGCGCGAGGCCGAGCTGGCCGACTCCAAGGCCGACAAGAGCGAGATCGCCTGGGGTCAGCAGATCCGCAACTACGTTCTCCATCCCTATCGGCTGGTGAAGGATACCCGTACGGGTTGTGAGACGGGCAGCGTCGACGCCGTTCTCGACGGCGACCTCGAGGCCTTCATCGAGGCCTACCTGCGCTGGGTGCACAAGAAGGAGAAAAGCAATGGCTGAACGAGCTTGGATGGTGCGTGCCGGCAGGGATGCGATTCTGGCCGACCAATTCGAAGAAAAAGAACTGGTTGCCATTGGCCATGATCTCGATGATATAAATGACTACAATGACCTACTGGCTGTAAAATCTGCATTAAAGAAACGGTTTCCAGAAGCAAAAAGAATGCAGATCGCAGTTTGGGCGGGCCAATTGTGGAGGTTGGCCAAGGAGATCGAGCCGGGCGATTATCTCGTTACCTATCTACCCGCCAGTCGAGAGTATTTGATCGGGCAAGCGGCCGATGGATACCAATACGATCCGAAAGCCATCGACGAGTATGAAGGCGAATACCCGCATATTCGCAGAGTGGAGAGCTGGCGACGGGCGGATCGAGACCTGCTTTCCCAATCCGCCCGAAATACTCTTGGTGCGATTTCAACACTTTTCGAAGTAACGAAAATCCTTCCAGAGTTACTGGCGGTGGCCGAGGGTCAAGCAGCCACAGAAATGGACCAACCAGAACCCGAAGAGGAAGAGGACGAAACGGCAATCGACTACTATGAGGATGTTAAGGCTCGAAGTGACGAACTAATTGGAGACTTGCTGGCCCGCCTCGACGGTTACGAGTTCGAGGATCTTACCGCTGCTTTACTACGGGCGATGGGCTACTACGTCACCCAAAGCGCCAAGGGGCCTGATCGCGGCGTTGATATCCTGGCCGGCCCCGATCCGTTCCACCTGGAACAGCCTCGGATAAAAGTACAGGTAAAAAAGCGCGAGAGTGCAGCCGACAGCAACATGATCCGCAGTTTTATCGGCATCCTACAGTCCGAAGACCGCGGCCTTTTCGTCTCCTTCGGTGGATTCTCCAAGGATGCCCGTATCGAGGCAGAACGCTCCAACCGACCGATAACCCTTCTCGACCGCTTGGAGTTCACAAGACTCTTACTCGAGCATTACGAGAAGCTGGAGCCGGAGTACCAACGCCAGATACCCTTGAAACCCGTCTATCTTCCTACTACGACGACAGAGTAACGATTAATGCCCCCCCAAACACCCTGGTACCGTCTGCTGCTCTACTTCGCCCTGGGCTTCGGCGCGGCGGCGGCGTTGGTGCTGCTCTGCGAGGCGGGCGCCGAGCCGGCGGTCACGGGGACGGTCTACGACGCCCCGACCAACGCCCCGCTGCCGGGGGCCGAGGTGACCATCTGGCCGCTGGCGGTGCCGCCGGGCTACGATCCGGTACGGCACAGCGCCGAGAGCGGCCCCGACGGAACCTTCGCCCTGGAGTTGAACGAGGAGCGCTTCCCCGCTAGAATCTACGTGCGCTGCGACGGCTACCTGCCCCGGGAGGTGGTGGTGGCCGAAGGCGGCGTCGTGGCCGTGGCCCTGGAGCGCAACGCCGACGGGGCGGTCCCCCTCACCGATCAACCAACGGCATTCGAGGAGCGCTGAGACGCGATGTACGACATCGGACGCACCCCCCAGCGGATTCTGGTCTTCGTCAGCTCGGATTACGAGATCCAGCGCCGGGTCGTCGCCGACATCCGCCGGTCCATCGCCCTGACGGGGGGCTCGGACCTGGACGGCGACGGGGTTCCGGACATCACCGTGGTGCCCAGCCGGGACCGGGCCCATTTCTACGATGAGCTGCCCCAGGCCGACGTCTTCTTCGGCTGGTCGATCGACGAGGAGAAGCTCAGGGCGGCCGAGCACCTGATGTGGGTTCAGCTCGCCGGGGCGGGGATGGAGCACATCCCCCTCGAGGCGATCGCCAACCGGGGGATCATCCTGACCAACGCCCACGGGCTGCACTCCGTGGCGGTGGCCGAGCACGCCCTGGCGCTGACCCTGGCGCTGACCCGGCGGCTGGAGCTGCCGCTGTGCCGCAAGCGGGAGCGCGTCTACAGCCGCGAGGGTGTGGCCCTGCGCCAGACGGAGCTCTGCGGCAAACGGGCGGGGATCCTGGGCTTCGGCAGCATCGGCGTCGAGATCGGTCGCCGGCTGGCGGGCTTCGGCGTCGAGGTCTGGGCGATGGTCAAGGTCCCGCGCCTGGTGCGCGAGGCGACGCGGGTCTTCGGCCCGGGGGACTGGGAGGAGTTCCTCGGCGGCGTGGACATCATCTACAACTGCCTGCCCCTGTTGCCCGCGACGGAGAACTGGCTGGACGCCGAGAAGCTGGCCGCGGTCAACAAGGGCGCCCTGCTGATCAACGTCGGCCGCGGCGGGACCGTCAACGAGGGAGAGCTGATCGCGGCGCTGGAGAAGGGCCGCCTCGACGGCGCCGCCCTCGACGTGACCCGGCGGGAACCCCTGCCGGCGGACTCGCCGCTCTGGGAGGCGCCCAACCTGATCATCACCCCGCACACGGCCAGCCTGACCCGGCAGATGTACGGCAAGGTTACGGCGCTGTTCAACGACAACCTGCGGCGCTACCTCTCGGGGCGGGAGCTGGTCAACCTGGTCCACATCGGCCGGGGGTACTAGGCCGCGGGGGCGGATACGGCGGTTGTGCGAACCGCTGCCCCACATCGGGGGGATGTTAAAACACAGGGGCGCTGAGTCACCGGTCGCCCGTCCTGCCGGCAGAATAACCATTCGCTGGGGCCGACTTTAAGTCGGTTTGATCGACACCCTCTCCCCAGAGGGACACAGAGAGACATCGATACCACTTTGTGGGGGATAAACGTCCTCCGTCGCCCTTTTTCATCGCATCGAGGAAACAAACGGGAGGACCTCAAGGTCCTCCCGTCCACGATTCAGAGCAATAATGCCGGTCCTGGGAGAGGAATCGGCAATCACTCGGCCAACCACATCAGGCCCAGGGATCGAAAACGCCCAGCAGGATCAAGGCCGCCCCGATCACGCCCAGCACGGGCACCAGCACCCGCCAGAGCTTGACCCGGCCCTCGAGACCCTCGACGAGTTCGCGCTCGCTCTTCAGGCTGATGATGTAGCGGTCGTCATCACCGCCGGTGGCCTGCATGGCCAGGGCGCCGCCGCGGTCGGTGACGTGGCCCAGGGCGTAGACGGGGACGTCCAGGGGCACCAGCCATTCCTGCTTGCGGTAGCCGAGGACGCGGTTCTCGCCGTAGCCGGGCTCCTTCTCGAAGCGGTCGTAGACGACGTGGGCGCCGATGATCTCGGCCCCCTCGGAGCGCACCGGGATCCGGCCGGACTCGTCGGTGACGTAGAAATCGCTGCGATCGGTCTCGTCGGAGACGGTCTCCCAGATCTGCTGGACCTGCTTGCGCCGACGTCCCTTGTTGTCGGTGGTCCAGCGGGTCTCCTGGCGCTGGCGCTCGACGACGGAGCGGTACCACACGCCGCGCTTGCCCGACATCGGCGCGGTGACCGGATCGTCGGCCTTGATGACACCCTTGAGTTCGCAG
The DNA here is from genome assembly GCA_014728225.1 of Candidatus Coatesbacteria bacterium. Lineage (NCBI taxonomy): Bacteria > Candidatus Coatesiibacteriota > Candidatus Coatesiibacteriota bacterium. Next base: position 29,991 of record WJLX01000053.1, read on the forward strand.
GGGAAACTGAACTCGCCCTCGAGCATCTCGTCCTGGGTGGTCTGGTAGACCTCGCGGATCTCCTTGGCGCTGTAGGTCTCGGTGCCGATGATCTTCTCGCGTTTGCGCTTGGCGGCGCCGAGTACGAAGAAGCCGACGACGGCGATCAGCAGGCTGAGCCCGCCCCCGATGTAGAAACCCATCTCCCATCTCCTTTGCTGACGGTGGTGTGATTAATATAAGGCCTTGTTGGACGACGACTTGACCGTGAAACGCGGCGTCGTCGTGTGTGACAGGATCATCCGCTGGTATTCAGTTATCAGCGACGAAAACGCCCCAGGCGGCCGCGGCGGATCCGATGACGGCCGCCCGCCAACCCAGCTCGGCCCGGACCAGCCTCAGCCGCGGCCGCGGCGGGAAGAGCGCCCCGGCCAACACCTCGCGCGTGGCGGGCAGGAACAACTCCCCGGCGGCGGCCAGACCACCTCCGATGACCACCAGGTCGGCGTCGATCAGGGTCAGGGCTCGGGCGATGCCCACGCCGAGCCAATGGCCGGCCCGGCGGAACAACCGCCGGCAAACCTCGTCACCGGCCTCGGCGAAATCGGCCAGCAAACGACAGTTGATATTCTTCGCTTCACCGCCCGCGGCGGCCAGCAGACCGGCCAGCTCACCGGAACGGGCCAGCTCCGTCGCCCGACGGCGCAGGGCTCCGGCGGAGCTGAAGGCCTCCAGACAGCCGCGACGACCGCAGGCGCAGACCGGGCCGGCGGGATCGACGAGCAGATGGCCCAACTCGAGGGCGTTGCCGTGGGCCCCGAACAACGGTCGGCCGTCCTGGAGCGCCCCGCCGCCGACGCCGGTCCCCAGGGTCAGGCCGAGGACGTCGTCGCAACCGGCGGCGGCGCCGCCCCAGGCCTCGCCGAGGACGAAGGCCGTCCCGTCGTTGAGCAACTCGACGGGGACCTCGAAGGCTTCCTCGAGCAGGGCCGTCAGCGGGACGTCGTGCCAGGCGCTCAGGTTGACCGCCCCCTGGATCCGTCCCGCCGGACGCTCCAGCGGACCGGGGGCGCCGACGCCCAGGGCGACGAGTTCGATCTCACCGTCCGCTTCGGCGGACATCGCGGCATAGTCGTCCAGCAGTCGATCGCGCAGCCCCAGGGGGCTCAGGCCGTCACGGTGGGTCAGCCGACGCTCCGTCAGGACCACCCCCCGGGAATCGACCAGCCCCAGACGCAGGTTGGTCCCCCCGAGATCGATCCCCAACACCACGCGCATCGTCGCGGTCTCCTTTACAGTCTTTTACGCCCTTGGTATTCTAGCACCAAAAGCGGCCCGTTTGCAGGACCAACCACGGAGGCGTAACAGATGGCCGACAAACAGGGTGATAAACGCCCCTGCGTCTGGCTGATCGACGACGAGGAACGTAACCACCTCGCCCTCGATGAGCGCCACGGCGAACGCTTCGATATCCGCCACTTCTACGAGCCCGCTGAGCTGCTGGCGGCCCTGGAGGAGGAGCGACCCGACCTCATTCTCAGCGACGTCTTTTTCCTCGAGCCGGGTCGCGACGAGGAGGGCGCCGCCCTGCAAGCCGAAGCAGCCGCCATCCGACGCAAACTCGCGGACTTCGCCGAACGCTACCGCGGCGTCTACCACCCCGCCGGTCTCGAACTGGCCGACAAGCTGCGCCGAGAGTACCCCGGCCTGACCAACGTCGTCTACTCGAACAAGGCCCCGCTGCTCCTCGACAAAGGCGGCTTCTCCCGCATCACCACCGCCGCCGGACCCGTCTGGATCTTCAAGGGCTACGAGAGCGTCGAGGCCGAACGGCTCAAGATCAACGCCGTACTCCAGGGAGCAGAACACCGCAAGCACTACCTGCGGCTGAAAGGCCTGACCGTCATCGTCGGCCTGCTGGCGGCGGCGGCGGGTTGGGTCCTGGGACTGGTCCTCAGCGGAGGATTGTAGGACGCCGATCCGCCGCTAGCAGCTCTACGGGTGGGCCCTGCGGTCCTCCCGTTTTCTTTGTCACCATCCACCACCGGCAAACACCCGCCGTTGAAAAACAGCCCCCGCTGCACACCTAACCGCCGCCGCCCGCCGGAACTGGCACGGTTTTTGCGGAGGCGGACCGTTATCATTCGTCCTAACGGGCGCCGAGATGCAAAAACCGTGCCAGTTCCGGCGGGCGGCGGTATCACGGGTTGGCCGGGGGCTGTTTTTCAACGGCGGGATAAGCCAACGGGGCCGGCGGCCCCGTTGGTTGGTCCGTTAGGTCAGCGGGGGGGTCATTCCCGGGGTTCGATGTCCAGGATGTTGACCAGGCGGGCGGGTTCCCGGCAACTGAAGACGTAGAACTCGCATTCTTTTTCGTCGGACTCCCGCACCTCGAGGCGCACCCCGGGGCCGCCGTCGGTAGCCCAGTAGTAGGTGCCGTCGCGGCCGCGTCGCCGTCCCAGCCCCCGGGCCTGGGAGAGTTGGATGACCGCGGGTTCGGCAGCGCGCAGGTGTTTGCGGCGCAGCTTCTTGCGGAACAGGCCGAAGGCCAGGATCACCCGGCGCTGGGTGACGGTGACGGTCAACTGTGTCAGGTTGACGCCGAAAAACAGCACCGCCGAGGCCAGCAGGGCGAACAGGCCGAAGAGCACCAGCCCTCGGGTGGTGTCGAGCTCGCCGAGGCTGAGCACGACGCCGACCAGCAGTCCCAGGGTGACGAAGACGGTTATCAGGAAGGTGGCCTTGGAGAAGGCGCTTTCCCGGTAGATGACGACGTCGCCGCCGGACCGGGGTTGTTTGTAGGTTTTTTTCTCGCCCACGTCCCGCCCTTTAGGATCCGGCGTCGGGAGCATCCTGACCGACGCCCATGCAGTTGCCGAGGGAGACGATGATCTTGATCAGGTCGGGGTTGGCCAGGGAGTAGCAAACCCGGTTGCCGTCGCGTTCCGAGTTGACGATGCCGTTCTGTCGCAGCACGGCCAGGTGCTGGGAGATGTTGGGCTGCTTCAGTCCGAGCTCTCGGCGGATCTCCTCGACGCAGCGCATCCCCAGGGACAACAGGCCGACGATCCGCAGCCGGGTGGGGTGGCCGAGGGCTTTGAAGTGCCGCGCCAGCTCATCGCATTGCGCCAGTTTCGTCATCCGATTCCTCCCGCTGCGGGGACGGCCCCGTAACCGACGGGGCCCGGGGGTCCAACCGAACCCGGATCGGAGGTGGCCGCATGAAATCCAACCGCCCCTCTACCCGCCGACGCAAACAAAAACCATCGGTGGAAGTATAACGCTTAAGTGCTTTAGAATGTAGGCAATTATGGCCTCTTTGTCAAGCCTTGTCCGCGACGGCCCCGTCGCCGGCGCCCCGGTTCGCTGCGCTCCATGCGCCGGGGAACCGGCACCGGGCGGGTCGGTTATCCGCGCGACGAAGCCCGTGATGAGGCGCCCACACCGACTCGACGCTTGACAAGGCCGGGCGCTTGACCGGCCGCGGCTGCGTCTGTATACTATCCTAGACACCCGACGACGGCCGCTCACCCCAACCCCGGCACCATGACCCGACAGACACCGCGCCTGGAACGCTATTTCGCCGCCACCGCCTCCATCGCCAGCACCCGGGAGGAGGGCAAGCTCCTCGAGGCCATCATCGGCTCGGCCCAGGAGGTCATCGAGGCCGAAGCGGCCTCGGTGCTGATCCTGGAGCCCGACGGCGGCCACCTGCGCTTCGCCATGGCCACCGGCCCCCAGGCCGACAAGGTCCTGCCGCTGCGGGTCCCCGTCGAGGGCTCTATCGCCGGCTGGGTGGTCATCAACCAGCGCCCGTTGAATCTGACCTCGGCCGTCGACGATCCGCGGCATTTCGCCGGCGTGGACACCGAGACGGACACCACCACCCAGAGCCTGCTCTGCGTGCCGCTGATGGTCGACGACGAGGTCATCGGGGCCATCGAGGCCGTCAACAAGCTCGACGGACGGGCTTTCAGCGAAGAGGACGAGTGCTTCCTCAAAGCCATCGCCGTCCAGGCGGCCTACGCCTTGCGGCAGGCCGAGGAGTACCGCCGCCGCCGCGAGGAGCTGGCCCAACTGCGCGAGCAGATCGCCGCCGAGGAGTTCATCGTCGGCCGCGAGGGCAGCCTGGCGCCGATCTTCCAGATCATCGACAAGGTCGCCGATACCAAAACCACCCTGCTGATCCGGGGCGAGACCGGCACGGGCAAGGGCCTGGTCGCCCGGGCCGTCTACCGCGCCGCCCGGCGCTACAACCGCCGCCTGGTGACCGTCAACTGCGCCAACATCCCCTCGGAGCTGCTGGAGACCGAGCTCTTCGGCCACGCCAAGGGCGCCTTCACCGGCGCCGGCGCCAACAAGAAGGGCAAGTTCGCCCACGCCGACGGCGGGACGATCTTCCTCGACGAGATCGGCGACATGGCGCCCAAGCTGCAGACCAAGCTGCTGCGGGTGCTGCAGGAACAGGAGTTCGAACCCCTGGGCTCCAACCGCACCGTCAAGGTCGACCTGCGGGTGATCACCGCCACCAACCGCAACCTGGAGCAGTTGATCGAACAGGGCCGCTTCCGCGAGGATCTCTACTACCGTCTCAACGTCGTGGCCATCGAGGTTCCACCGCTGCGCGAGCGCCGCGAGGATCTGCCCGCCATGGTCGAGCACTTCCTGAAAAAATTCTCCCTCGAGATGAACAAACGGATGTTCAGCGCCGCCCCGGAGGCCCTCGAGGTGATCTACCACTACGCCTGGCCGGGCAACATCCGCGAGCTGGAGAACGCTCTCGAGCGCGCCGTGGTCTTGAACGACGGCGAGAGGCTGCTACCGCAGATGCTGCCGACCCACGTCCGCGGCAAGGCCCGCGAGGCCATCTTCGAGGGCGAGACCCTCGAGGAGGCCCAGCGCAACTTCCGCCGCTGGTTCATCGCCAAGACCCTGGCGGCCCACGATAACAACCAGACCCGGGCCGCCGAGGCCCTGGGCATCCAGCGCAGCTACCTCAACCGGCTGATCAAGCAGCTCGAGATCGGCAGGCTGCTCCAGCGTCGGGACTGACACAGAAAAACCACCGGGAATGCCCGGGGCCGCTGCGACGTAGAATAACAATCGCCCGACCGCCGCCGACAAGGAGGCGACGAAAACCGTGGACGCCGACCTGCGAGCCGTGGCCGAGGCCCGGGAGCTGCTGCGCCGGGCCCGCGGGGCCGCCGACGCCCTGGCCCGCGAGGAGCCCGCCGAACTCGACGGCTACGTCCGCGCGATGGGCGCCGCGGCAGCCGCGGCGGCACGCGAGCTGGCCGAGGCCGCCGTGCGCGAGACCGGTTTCGGCGTCGTCGAGGACAAGGAAACCAAGAACCGCCTGGCCAGCGAGACGCTGACGACGGCACTGCTCGAACAGCGCATCCTGGGCGTGCTGGAGCGCGATCCGGCCCGCGGTGTGGTGACCTACGGCGTGCCCGTCGGTGTGGTGGCGGCGGTCATCCCCTGCACCAACCCGACCTCGACGGCGATCTTCAAGGCCCTGATATCGATCAAGGCCGGCTGCGCCGTGGTGATGAGCCCTCACCCGCGCTCCGTCGCGTGCACCCGGCGCGCCGTCGAGATCTGCCGCGACGCCCTGACGGCGGCCGGCGGCCCCGCCGGCGCCCTGGGCTGCCTGTCCCTGGCCCAGATGGCCGCCACCCGGGAGCTGATGCGTCACGAGCTGACCGACGTCATCCTGGCCACCGGTGGGCTGAGCCTGGTGCGGGCGGCCTACTCCTCGGGCAAGCCCGCCTACGGCGTCGGGCCGGGCAACGTGCCGGTCTATCTCGACCGCTCCGCCGATCCCGTCGACGCCGTCGACAAGATCTTCCGCGGGACGACCTTCGACAACGGCACCGTCTGCGCCTCCGAGCAGGCCCTGGTCGTCGACGAGCCGCTCGCCACCGCACTGCGCTCCGCCGCCGAAGCCGCCGGGGGTTACTTCCTCGACGCCGCTGAAGCCGTCCGCCTGGCCAACTACCTCTTCGGCGGAGGAACCTTCAACGCCGCCGCCGTCGGCCGCACGGCCCGGCAGATCGCCGCCGCCGCCGGCCTCGAGGTCCCGGCGGACACCCGGGTCCTCCTCGCCGAGCCGGACGGCGTCGGTGTCGACCACCCCCTCTCCGGAGAGAAACTCTGCCCCGTGCTGGCCTGGTACGTCGTCGACGGCTGGCGCGCCGGCTGCGAGCGCTGCATCGAGCTGCTGCGCTACGGCGGAATGGGCCACACCCTGGCCCTCCACGCCGCCAACAGCGCCGTCGTCGAGGCCTTCGCCCGCGAGAAGCCCGTCTGCCGGGTGCTGGTCAACACCTGTTCGGCCCTCGGCGCCGTCGGCGCCACCACCAACCTCGAGCCCAGCCTGACTCTGGGACCCGGGGCCTGGGGCGGCTCCTCGACCGGCGACAACGTCAGCGCCCGCCACCTGACCGACCGCAAGCGCCTGGCCTGGGATTCCTCCCTGACGCCGCGAGACGCCGATAAACCAGGCGGAGAAACCATCAGCGACGAGCGCATCAAACGCGCCGTCGCCAAGGCCCTGGACGAACTGGGGCTGTAGCGCCGAGCCGAACCCCTCAATACGAGATACAATCAGGAGGCACCCGATGACCGAACGCTACAGCGTGAACGATGAATTGGCGGTTAAGCTGCCCGCCGAGCTGGAGGAGCGCGTCAAGTCCCTGGCCCTCAACTTCCAACCACCGAAGCCCCGAGCCCGCAAGAAGCCCCCCTCCTTCGCCGACTGGCGGGGCGAGGTGCCGGGGAACGTCGAGCTGCGCGGATTGCTCAAACGCGCCCGGCTGGTCCACATCTGGGGCGAGGGCGATCACCGTTTGTACGGCTATCCCGTCGACGACACCCTGGTGGTCATCGACCTTACCCGGGGGCGCCTGGTCTACTGCGGTGAACCACCGGCCTGGTATCCCGATCCGGTAATGACCGCCTTTGAGTTGACCCGCCCCCTGGGGGAGCTGTAAGCACCTCGGCGGTGACACGGAGCTCTCAACGACGACCATTAACGAAAGGGATACCTTAACGCTTATGGATCATCATATATCGTGATAATCTTGTAGTCACGAGAGTTACCAGGATGCTATCATGCCACAAGTAAAGGAGGCGATGTGGCAGATGGCTTAAAGAGTAATCCCGACAGGCATGTCAA
>WJLX01000054.1 GCA_014728225.1 Candidatus Coatesbacteria bacterium
GGACGATGAGGAGGGGGACGCGGAGGCTTGACCGGCGGTAGTTGAACGCAGAAGGCGGGGCGAGATGTGCCGGAGCCGGCTGCTGCGGCCGGGACGGCTGGACGGCACCGTAATCCCCCGACGCAGCGCGCCTGCTTCGCCTCAGAGTTGCAGGCTACCCTCTTGTACCTTTCAACGTCATGTGGTTGTAATCGTCGAGCAGGGGAGGCCGAATGATAGAGCGTTGGAACAGATTCACAGGCTGGCTGAGGGAGGACCGCCGCTGGCTGGTCCCGCTGATCTTCGCCATAGCATTCTTGTTGCGCCTGGTAATGCTGCTGCAGCTCGGGGAAACTCTATACTGGGACCGGATCACGCTCGACTCCTTTCACTACTTTCAACGAGGCGCGGAGATCGCCGCCGGGGTCAATCCCGCCCCCGAGGGCTTCTTCATGACGCCCCTCTACCCCTTCTTCCAGGCCCTGCTGCGCTGGCTGGGGCTGACGCCGCTGTTCTTTTGGCTGCGCCTGTTCCAGGCCGTCTTCGGCGCCCTGAGCTGTGTGCTGGTCTACCGCCTGGTCCACGAGGGCACGGGGCGGCGCTGGGCCGGGGTGATCGCCGGCGGGCTGCTGGCCGTCCTGGGGCCGGCGATGTTCCACGACATGACCCTGCTGGTGACCAGCCTGGCGACGCTGCTGGCCACGGCGGCGGCGCTGCAACTGGTGCGTTTCTCGAAGGACGGCAAACTGCGCGACCTGATTTGGGGCGCCGTCTGGCTGGGGGCGGCGGCTCTGGCCTGGGGCACCTTCCTGGCCGTGGGCCTGGTGCTGGCGGTCTGGTTGGTGCTGCGCGAGTGGCGGGCGGGCTGGAAGCGTGCGCTCAAGCGCGTCGGCGTTTTCGCCGGCTGCGTGCTGCTGCCCATCGTCCCGGTGACGATCCATAACTACGTCAATACCGGCGAGTTCATCCTCTCGACGGCCAACGTCGGCATCAATCTGCTAATCGGCAACGGCGAGGAAGCCAACGGGCTCTACAACCCCCCCGCTCGGGTGGCGCAGGAGAAGGAGTTCGACGGTACGGGCACACACTACCTGAGTCGGCTGTGGGAGCGTCATGTAACCCAGAAGGAAGCCGACGAGTACTGGACCCGGGAGGCGTTGGAAGACATGGCCGCCGCGCCCCTGACCACCCTCGGCAACCTGCTGCGCAAGGCCTACTACTTCATCCACGGCTTCGAGTGGCCCCAGCTCGACAGCTACTATCACTTCAAGGTAATCGTGCCCTGGCTGGGCCTGCCCTGGCCGACGCTGGCCGTGGTGATGCCCCTGGCCCTGCTCGGTCTGGGCCTGGCCTGGCGCTTCCGCCGGGAACTGGCCCCCGTCTACCTGATGACCATGGCCTACACCGCCGGGGTCTGCCTGTTCTTCATCACCGGGCGCTACCGCTTCCCCATCGTGCCCCTGGCCTGCGCCCTGGCCGGGATCGCCGTCTGGCGTCTGGTCGAGTTCATCCGCGAGAAGCGCTGGCGCGAGCTGGGTCTGTGCGGCGGGGCGCTGGCCGTACTGGCCGTCGGCGTCAACCTGCCCCTGCCCGTGACGGAGGAGCTCTCCGAGCCCGGCCTCGTCCACTACAACCTCGGCTCCCGGCTGTTGATCTCCGCTCGACCCGCCGAGGCCGCCGAACAGTTCGCCCTGGCCGTCGAGGAGATGGAGGACCCGCCGCCGCCCTTCTACGTCGACTGGGGTGTCGCCGAGCACCGCCTGGGCAACCTCGAACACGCCGTCGAGCTCTACGAAACGGCCCTCGAGTCCGGCGGCCAGGTCATCCCCAAGCTGCCGATGAACCTGGCCACGGCGCTGATGGAGCTCGACCGCTACGCCGAGGCCGAAGAGGCCTACCTCCACGCCGCCGAGCTGACGCCGCACTGGCGCGACGCCTGGCTGGGCGCCGCCGACGCCGCCCTGGCCCGCGGCGACCGCCTGGCCGCCCTCGAACACCTGCGAGCCGTCGTCGGCGCCCTCGCCGCCGACCCCGTCCTGCTGACCCGCCGCGCCGACCTGCTCCTCGACCTCGACCAGTTCCGTCAGGCCCGGCGCGACTACGAGCTGGCCCTCAAAGCCGCCGACTTCCCCCCCGCCCGCCTCGGCCTGGCCCGCGCCCACGCCGCCCTCGGCGCTTCCTCCTCGGCACGGGAACAGCTCGGCATCATCCTCGATATCCCCCTCCCCGGCGAGGAGCCCGGACATAGCGAGGTCCGGCGCCTGCAGGCCGCCGCCCACTCCCTGCTCCGGGAGCTGGAAGACACCACCAGCCTCGAATGACCCCGGACGGCGGCGCGCGTTGTTGCCGCGCCGGACCGTTAGGGCTGGCGTGAATGCAATAACCGTGACGCCGCCGGGATGGGGAGATACGAAAGCCCCGGCCTCAGGGCCGGGGTTGATTACGATTAAGGCCGGCGTAAACTCAATCCTCCCGCTTGACGCCGATGTGCAGTGAGGGCAGCATCAGCGGCGGCATCAGACCGGCGCGCTGACTCAGCGATCCGATCAGCTCCCGCAGGTAGGGCCAGGCGTTATGGGGGGCGTTGATCTCGGCGAAGGCAGCCAGCGCCTGGTCACCGGGCTCGGGTTCTCCACAACTGTAGCGGAGCGCAAAGGCGCCCTCGAGCTGCAGCGCTTCACGTTCGCTCTCCTCTTCCAGCAGCTTGAGTTCGAAGCCAACCTCGAACTCCAGCCGCTGTGTTTCACGGCTAAGCAACCGCCCCCGGGTCGCCAGGCTGATCTTGCAGTTCCCCGTCGGTTCGGCGTAACTGAAGGACAAACGGCACAGCCTGACCTCCCTCAATTGCACGGCGCGGGAGATTTCGGCGGACAGCTTGAGCTGGTGCCTGGGAAAGGCCCGGATCATGCGACACCTCGAAGCAGGGTTTCCTCGATAACCTCGTCCTCCGTTGTGATCTCAGCGGTATTCCCGGTTTCATCCGCGTCGATCAGTTCCCAATTCTCGGAAACGAGCAGAACGTTGTTGACGCAGCCCGGCGGCGCGGCCTTGATGACAACCTCCCGGCCCAAGGCCGAGAAGATGTCGGAGAGGGAACGCAGGGTCAGGTTGGAGTAACCGCGCAGCAGCTTGGTGATGTAGGACTTCGAGGTTCCCAGGCGGCGGGCGAGTTCGGCCCGGCTGGTCTCGCTCTGCTCCATCACTTCCCAAATGAGCTGGCTGACGTCGAAGATCAAGCCCTCCTGGGCCAGCAGGCGGCGATCCTCGTCGTTTTCGATCAAGTCGTAGTAGAGGCCCCGCTTCTCCATCACTCGTCAACCTTCCAGATATGCCGCTCTGTCATCCTTGACCAGCCGGATCGTCGTCGGATCCGCCTTGTTTCTCTTTTTTTCAACGGCGCGGCACATGATGAACCTGTCTGCGTCGAAAAAGCCGTACACCCTTATCTGATAGGCCTTAATCGCATAAACACCATCACCTTCATTGTTGAAATGCTCTTTACCGGGCCGCTGTATTACGCATATTCGTTGCATCCATTTCCGGATTCTTCGGTAGTCGTTGGGCTTGTTCCTGCTCAATTTCATCAGGAAATCGAGCACCCGGTTCGCTCCGTTATCGTCAACAAGAAAGGACGTGCTGCGGTATTCCCCTTGGTGGAAAAGGATCGTGTCCATGCATCGCCCCGCCAAGTTAACCTGTGGGTTAACTTCTGTCAAGTCCTTTTTTACACCAGCGGCTTGCCGAAGCACAGGATCGTCGCCGTCTGGTTGATGTGGCCGATGTACTGCTCGCCGTAGGTCGAGAAGCCGGCGTAGGTCCGCCCGCCCAGGCTGCGGACGAACTCGTCGACGATCCCCCGGCTCTCCAGCTCCAGGTGCCGCAGGATGCAGTTGAAGACCAGCATGGCGCCGATGGAGCGTCCCAGGTCCTGTTCGGCCTCGTTGACGGCCTGCTCGGTGCGCCCCGGGATATCGGTGTTGTCGAGCAAGCGCAGCTCCGAGCCCTCCTCGACCTGGCAGTAGAACTTGATGCTCGCCCCGTCGTCGAGGATCTGCTGCGGGCTGCGCACGTAGGGCTCGTCGCCCACGGCCAGGCCGATGGGGTGGCTGGTCATCGCCTCGCGGTCCAGCTTGTCCGGGGGCAACCCCAGGGCGGTGGCGTAGGCCTCGACGGCGGGCTTGTCGTTGAACTCGAAGACGGTGCGCTCGGCCTTGTCGACCTTGGTCGCCAGCAGCTTGTCATTGCGCATGCTGAAGCTCTGGGTCTTGGCGATGGTGTAGGGCACCCTGAGCTTGAGCAGGGCCAGCACGGCGGCGTCGCTGTAGCATTTATCCTCGCAGAAGACCCAGGTCTTGTTGAACTTGAGGTCGTCGCCGGCCGAGCCGCCGATGAACAGGGCGTCCGTCGCCCCGCCGAGGGCCACCATCAACGCCTCCTCGCCCCCGGAGAGGCCGTCGGGCAGCACCAGGCCGACGTACTTGTCGGGATCGAGATCCAGCGGCTCGACGCCGTACTGCTCGGCCAGGTAACGCACGGCCTTGGTGGCCCCGGCGGCGCCCCGGGAAAGCTCGGTCACCACGGCGAGCTCGACACCCTCGAGATACGTCGCCGGCAGGTAGAGCCCGACGACGGAAGCGTTGGTCAAGCCCCGCGGCGAGAGCTCACCGGCCGTCGAGCAGCCGATGACCTTGGTCAGCGGGAACTCGTTCTTGACCGCCCAGGCCAGGGCCTCGGGCTGGTAGACCGTCGAGGCGAAGAAGACGAACAGGCCGCCGGCCACCGAACCCACGGTTCGCTTAAGCTCCTTGGCGGCGCCGCCCGGCGAAGTCTCGTCGGAATAGGCCCAGCGGGCGTTGGTCGTCCTGGCCGCGCCGGCCTCGGCCTGCAACTGCGTCGCCAGCCGGCCGATGTCAACCCCCAGGTTGCGCCCGATGGTCACCAGGCGCTCGATGATGATCTCGTCGTCGGCGGAGTCCGCCGTGAACGACGCGAGCGGTCGCCCCAACTGGAGGGCGATCTTCTCCCGGGTGGACTTGATGCGCTCCCGCTTGCCCCGGGCCCGGGTCTTGACGATTTCTTCGATCAGGGTGCGGATGATGCCGGCCATCGGAACCTGCCTTTGCTAACAGGGAACTTGTCAAGTATATAGGCAGTTTACTATATCGGCAAACCCCGCGACAAGGGGCCAACGCTTCACCGGTGAAATGCTATACTTACAGGGTAGCCGCTTTGGATTCGCTTTGCCAGGTCCGACCGCCCCGCACACCCCGCAAGCAAGCCCGCCCCAACCCCGTGGGATGAATAACCCGGGAGGTCCCCATGCGACGTCCGCCGCTGTTGTTGCTGTTGTTGCTCAGCGTCCCGTTGTCGGCCGCCGAGCCGATCAGCCTGGCCGTCACCGACTTCGAACCCCTGGGCGTCTTTCCCGACCAGGCCCGGGCCGTGGCCGAGATCATCCGTACCGAACTGGTCGGCCTGCCCGGCATCCAGGTCATCGAGCGCGCCCGCCTGGCCGTCCTCCTCGAGGAGCGCAGCCTGTCGATGAGCGGGCTGACCACCGAACAAGCCGCCGAACTCGGTGAACTCACCGGCGCCGACTACGTCGCCGTCGGCTCCGTGGCCGCCCTCGGCAGCACCTACACCGTCAGCCTGCGCCTGGTCGAGGTCGCCACCTCCGAGGCCGTCCTCGGCGAGACCCAAACCGTCGGCGACGCCGAAGAGCTGCCCTGGGCCTGCCGCAGCCTGGCCGTCACCCTGGCCAAGGCCACCGGCTCCGAGGCCGCCGAGGTCGAGGTCCCCGTCTCCGGCGGCGCCCCGCCACGGGCCCAGAGCCTCAAGTTCTACCGCCGCGGCGAATACGACGAACCCCGCAGCGCCTTCGCCGCCGCCGAGACCGACCTCGTCGTCTGGGCCCTCGAACTCTTACGTGAGGAAACCGCCCTGCCCCAGACCCACGAGGTCAAGGTCCAGTGGATCGATCCCGCCGGTGAGAGCCGCTGGAGCGAGGTCCGCGCCGCCGAGTTCGCCGCCGGTCAGGCCGCCCGCCGTGTCATCGGCGGCAAAGGCTACACCGAGACCGGCGCCTGGGAAACCGGCGTCTGGACCCTGCGGACCCTCGTCGACGGCCAACTGGCTCTGACCCGCACGTTCACAATCGACTAGGGACCGCCCAACCACCCCGGCACGCCCCCAGGCCCCGGCGCGGTTGTTGCCCGAGTCCGTCCGGTTGGAAGACCGGACGGACTCGGTGTGCAAGAACCGTGACGGGGCCCGCGGCCGAACCCCCCGCCCCGCCGTCCACCCCTTATCCGCCAACCGTCCCTGTGTTATAATCTGCGGTGATTTGCCACTCAGCCACCCCCACCGTGGAGGATACGACCTTGGCCGAAGTTATCGAATGGGTTCCCAACATCAGTGAAGGCCGCCGTCTCGATGTAGTGGAGCAGATCGTCGCCCCGTTGAAGGATCTCGAGGGCCTCAAGCTCCTCGATTACTCCTCGGATCCCGATCACAACCGCACCGTCATCACCGCCGTCGGCGACGAGGACGCCCTCGAACGCGGTACCCTGGCCCTCTACGGCGGCGCCCTCGAACACATCGACATGAACGCCCAGTCCGGCGAGCATCCCCGCCTGGGCGCCGTCGACGTCTGCCCCTACGTTCCGGTGCGCGAGACCTCGATGAAGTCCTGTGTCAAGCTCTCCAAGCGCATCGCCGAGAAGGTCGCCGCAGCCTACGACCTCCCCGTCTATCTCTACCGCGAGTCGGCCACCGCCGAGCACCGCGAGAGCCAGTCCACCATCCGCAGCAAGCTGGGCGAGTACGAGGGGCTGGCCGCCAACATGGGCGGCGAGCAGTGGACGCCGGACTTCGGACCCGCCGAGCCCCATCCCACGGCCGGTGCGACGATCATCGGCGCCCGCCCCTTCCTGATCGCCTTCAACGTCAACCTCGACACCACCAGCGTCAAGATCGGTAAACGCATCGCCAAGGCCGTCCGCGGCAGCTCCGGCGGCTACCTCAACGTCCAGGGCGCCGGCTTCTACCTCGAGGATTTCGAGGAGGGCCCGGTCACCGTCCGCTCCTACGACGAGAACGGCGCGCCGATCGTCCGTCACGGCACCTATCGCCGCCCCGCCGGCATGGTCCAGATCTCGATGAATTTTCTCAATTACCGCAAGACGCCGCTGTACCGCGTCCTGGAGACCATCCGCCGCGAGGCCGCCCGCTACGGCGTCGCCGTCGTCCAGACCGAACTCGTCGGTCTGGCCCCCGCCGAGGCCTTCATCTTCGCCGCCCGCTGGTACATGCAGACCGACAACCTGCGCCTCGATCAGCATATCATCGACTTCCAGATCTAACTCCGATCCCCGCGGGGTGAGAAGCGCATGAAGACAAAGGCGCCCGACCTGATCATCCATAACAGCGGCTTGGTGATCACCTGCGCCGGTAAGGCTCCCCGGCGCGGCCCCGACCAGGGCGAGTTGGCCGCCGTCGCCGACGGTGCCGTCGCCGTTCGCGGCGACAAGATCCTCGCCGTCGGACCCCAACGGGAAATCCTCGATCTGGCCGACCGCCATACCCGGATGATCGACGTCGGCGGGCGGATGATCCTGCCCGGACTCGTCGACCCCCACACCCATCCCGTCTACGGCGGCGATCGCGCCGACGAGTTCCTCAAGCGCCTGGCCGGAGTCGATTACGAAACCCTCCACGCCGAGGGCGGCGGCATCCAGGCCACCGTTCGCGCCACCCGGGACCTGACCGTCGCCGACCTCGTCGAACAGGCCCGGCCCCGCCTGGCCCGGATGATGTCCAACGGGGTAACGACCTTCGAAGCCAAATCCGGCTACGCCCTCGACGTCCCCGGCGAGCTGGCCCTGCTCCAGGCCGTCCGCGAACTCGATCAGGCCGGCCCCTGGGAGCTGGTGCCCACCTTCATGGGCGCCCACACCCTGCCCGACGAATACAAGAACGACCGCCGGGGCTTCGTCGATCTGGTCATCAACGAGATGCTGCCCCAGATCGAGGCCCTCAAGCTGGCCGAGTTCTGCGACGTCTTCTGCGAGCGCGGCGCCTTCGACGTCGACGAGAGCCGGGAGATCCTCCTCGCCGGTCGCAGCCGCGGCCTGACGCCCAAGATCCACGCCGACGAGCTGTCGGCCTCCGGCGGCACCGAGCTGGGGGTCGAACTCGGCGCTCGCAGCGTCGATCACCTGCCCTACGTCTCCGAGCGCGGCATCGAGCTGCTGGCCGACAGCGACACCGTCGCCGTGCTGCTGCCCGCCACCACCTTCTTCCTCTTCAAGGAACACTACGCCCCGGGACGCAGACTGGTCGACGCCGGAGCGATCGTCGCCCTGGCCTCGGACCACAACCCGGGCAGCTCCCACACCCTCGACTACTTCCGCGTGCTCGAACTGGCCGTCATGCGCTGCGGCCTGACCGCCGAGGAGGCCCTCGTCGCCGCCACCATCAACGCCGCCTATGCCGTCGACCGCCACGACCGCATCGGCAGCCTGGAGCCCGGCAAGCAGGCCGACCTGGCCATCACCGACGTCTACCGTCCCGCCGAGCTGATCTACGGCTGGGGCGTCAACCATGTCACCGGCGTCGTCAAACGCGGCAAGCTGATCAACCGCCGCCGCAGCCACCACCGCGAAACCCGCAAACCGCCGCGCAACCTCTCCCGGCTGTTCCACGACTAGCAGACGGCCGGAGACCGTTGACACCGGTCCTGCGGTGATTGCGAGGCCCGCCCGGCCGCAACTGGCACGGTTTTTGCGTCGGCGGACGGTGTCGAACGTACTGCGGTTTCCGGGCTGCAAAAACCGTGCCAGTTGCGGCCGGGCAGAAGCGGCGGTGATCGAGAGAGGTCATGTCAACGGTCTCCGGCCGCTCGGCACGCTGCGGCGGCGGCGGATGAAAGAAGTCAACGACGGTTCGGGCGATCCGTAATCGCCGTTTTCATCCAGTCACAAACAGTTTCAAGCATTCACACAAAACCTCAGCAGCTCAACGAACCCTGGAGGTCGATTAGTGCTCACCGGACTGAAGATCAGCGAATTCTTGGACAAGCTGGGTTCCAACGAACCGGCCCCGGGCGGCGGCTCGGCCGCGGCTTTGGCCGGCGCCATGGGCGCCAATCTGCTGACGATGGTCTGCGCCCTGACCGAGGGCAAGAAAGGCTACGAGGACTACGCCGAGGAATGCGCCGCCGCCCGGGGGGCGATCGGCGAAACGGCGACCCGGCTCCAGCAACTCGTCGACGAGGACACGGCGGCCTTCAACGAGCTGATGGCGGCCTTCAAGATGTCCAAGAAGGGCAAGGAGAACAAGGCCGCCCGCAGCCGGGCCATCCAGGAGGCCACCAAGAAGGCCACCCAGACCCCCCTGGAGGTCGCCGAGCTCTGCCGGGACACCCTGCGCCGTGCCCCGCGCCTGGCCGAGATCGGCAACAAGAACGCCATCTCCGATGTCGGCGTCGGTGCGCTATTGCTGACCAACGCCGTCAACGGCGCCCTGCTCAACGTGGCCATCAACCTGCCCGGCCTCAAGGACGAGGCCTTCGTCAACGAGGTCAAGGCCAAGCGCGAGGTGCTGCTGCGCGGCGTGGCCACGGATCTCAACGCCGCCCTGGCCGTCGTTCACCGCCACGTGGATTAGTTTCCCCCAGCTCACTGCGGGACGGCCGCGGCCGTCCCGTTTGTATGAAAGCCGCCGCCATGGACCGCGAGCTGTACCTGCTGCGCCACGCCGAAACCGAAGCCAACTCCCGGGGCATCCTTCAGGGTCGGCTGGACTATCCCCTGACGATTCGGGGACAGCGTCAGGCCGCCGCCCTGGGGCCGGTGCTGATCGGGTTGGAGTTCGATCTGCTGTTGCGCTCACCGGCGCAACGCGTCGCCGCCACTCTGGCCCCGGCCCGGGAGCTGGGGTTGCCCGAGGCCGCAATCCGCGAGGACTTGCAGGAGATCGACCTCGGGAGCTTGAGCGGAATCAGCGGGGAGGACTTCGCCGCCCGCTTCGCCGCCGAGATCGACCTCGAGGAGTACCGCCGCGGCGAGTACCGCTTTGGCGGCGGCGAGTCGCGCCGGGAGCTCTACGACCGCGCCGCCGGGGTCTGGCGCAGCCTGGAGCGGCTGGAGTTCCGCCGCGGGCTGCTGGCCGCCCACGGCGGGCTGCTTTCCCAGCTCCTCGCCGTCGCCCTGGGGGTGCCCAACGACGGCCGGGTGCGTTTCCGCCTCGACAACGCCTGCCTGTCCAAGCTCCTCTGGCACGACGGCCGGGCCTTTCTCTCCAGCTTCAACGACGCCGTCCATCTCCCCGACGGGCACCGTTCCCCGCCCTTCACCCCGCGCCTGGGTCGGGGCGCCTAGCCGTGGCCCTCGACCGTGAAGCCCTGCGCCGGGGGCTGCGTATCTGCACCTGGGAGGGCGTCACCGCTCAGCTCCACCTCTCCGTGGTCACCAGTGCCGTGTTGACCGGTCTGGCCCTGCGGCTGGGCGCCGGCGAGCTGACCCTGGGCCTGCTGGGCGCCCTGCCGATCGCCTGCCGTCCGCTGCAGCTCCTCTCCGCCGCCCTGCTGGACCGCGGCGTCGACCACAAACCCATCTTCACCTGGGGGGCGCTGATCCACCGCGCCGTCTGGATCGTCCCGGCGCTGCTGCTCCTCTGGCCCCTGGGCGACGACACCCGGCTGAGCCTGCTGGTGGCCGCGGTTGCCGTCAGCTACGCCGCCGCGGCGCCGACGGAGAACGCCTGGGTTTCCTGGGCCGCGGACTACGTCCCGGCGGGTATCCGCGGCCGCTACTTCGGCCTGCGCAACCTGATCCTCTACGCCGTCGGACAAACGGCGGCTCTGGGCGCCGCCTTTTGCGTCGACCGCCTCGGCCCCGCCGACGCGGGCCTGTCCCACCTGTTGGTCTTCGGCGCGGCGGTCCTCTCCGGCCTGGTCAGCGTCTGGTTGCTGGCGCGCTACCCTGAACCCCGGCGTCGTCACTCCCAGGGCTTCAGGCTGTTGCCCGGTCTCCGGCGCGCCTTGGCCAACCCCAACCTGCGGCGTTTGCTGGTCGCCGCCGGGTTGTGGAACGTCGCCGTCGGTATCGGCGGGCCCTTCTTCGCCCCCCACGCTCTGGACCATATCGGCCTCGATTACACCACCTTTCAGTTCTACGGCGTGCTCTGGACGGTGGCCGCCCTGCTGACCAACCGCTTCTGGGGCCGGGCCCTGGACGACTTCGGCAGCCGGCCCCTCCTCGTCATCGCCGGTGCGGCCCTGGGGGTTTTCCCCCTGATCTGGGCCCTGACCGGACCGGGCCTGAGCTGGCCGCTATGGCCCGAGGCTCTGGCCTCGGGAACCTGCTGGGCGGCCTTCAACCTGGCCCTGTTCGCCGCTCCGTTGGGCATCGCCAAACGCGAGACCCGGCCCTACGCCATCGCCGCCGTGGCCGTGACCACCGGTCTCGGTTACCTCGGTGGCTCGACCCTCGGTGGCCTGTTGGCCGAGGGGATCGGCGGCACCCGACCCCTCCTCGACGGTTGGCTGACCGGTTACCAGTCGACCTTCATCGTCAGCGGTCTGGCCCGTCTCGGCGCGGCGGCCTTCTTCGCCCGGTTGGACGATCCGGGTGGCGATCACCTGCGACCCCTGGCCGCCCACCTCGGCGAGGTCGGCCTCAAGCGGCCCCTCTACTGGCTGCGCGGCCTGTTCCGCCGCACGGAGTGATCCGATGCTCAAGCCCGATCAGCCACCCACGGCCAAAAACCTGCGCGCTCGGGCCTTCATCGTCCTGGCCGTACTGGGGTACCTCGTCGTCCAGGGTATCGTCGGCCTGCTCACCGAGGAGCCCGTCTACTTCCTGGCCGACCAGCTCCCCTGGCTGGAGTACGGCCTGCTGACCGCCGGCGTGGGCGTGCTGGCCCTGATCCTCGTCCGGCGCTGGCGCCGCGCCGCCCACGCCGAGCGAGCCTTCGAGACCGCCGAAGCCGATGAAGAAACCGCCGGCGACGACGCCGACGGCACCAACACTGACTGAGTCGCGCTAGCTCCGGGCCCGGGGAGCCTCGGTCGCCGGGGTCGCCGGCTCACGCGGGAAGCGGATCCGCACCCGCGCATCATCGAACACCTCCAACTCCAGCTCCCCGCCGTAGTACGTCCCCACCCCACGGATCAGGCCCACCAGGATCGGCATCAGTCCCCGCTCCGACTTGTAGGTCATGATCAGTGTTTCGCTGTCGGGCTCCTCGTAGTCGAAGCGCGGCGGGTGGGCGTTGGCCATCGTCCGCGTGGTCACGTCGTGGACCTGGTCCATGTTGAGCAGCATCTCGCGGGCGTTGTCCGCCCGGCGGAAGTACAGCGGGTAGATGCGGTTGGCGAACTCGTTGACCCAATGGTGGCCGAAGGCGTCCGCGGCCTCCTGCAGGCTGACGCCCAGACGCTCGCACGTCGTCTTGATCACCCCAGCACCACCTCGTCCGGGATGTCCGAAGTCGCCAGGATCGTCGTCCTCGCCGGCACACCCGCCTTGTCGAGGATCTCCCGCCAGACCGCCGAGCCGTGCTGCCGCGTGATCATGTCCTTCAAAGCCAAGGCGATGATGCCCTTCATGGCGTCTCCTTTTCCGCCGGAACGGCTAACGTCTTGCGCCCCGTTATTGTGCTGAAGCTAAAAAAACGGACACTCCCTCAACTAACCTAATATAGCTAACCTAACATAGCTAAAAAACATATGCATATCAACGCCCGACCTTGACAGACCGCCGTTTTTGTTATACTTTACCCCTTGCGCCGCGAACCGGGGGGCTCGCTCATCCGGGTCACCCAGCGGCCCCGCAGGACGGGGCAAAAGAAGCGCCGTCCGCCGACGCCGATGAAACTCACACCGGCGTAATCGACGGGGGCGAACCGGGTTCGACGGTAGACGCTTCGGCGTCAGTGGCATGCCGAGGTCGCCGCAGGCCTCGTTAAACAGGCGGCACACAAAAAACGCCGACACTGAGTTGGCTATGGCTGCTTAACCCGTTTAGCACGGGTTAAGGCTTAACAGCCCGTCCTCGGTGGACCCCGCCTATCGGTCCGCCCATAGGGCGTCAAAACTGGTAGGCGCCAAACCCCGGGTGGTTCCTTCCCCGGGCGGAGGCTATCGCAGAAGGGACTAGCGGTCGGGCCGAGGTTGCCGCGGCCCTGTCCGATGGCGAAACCCAAGCGCGGCTAAGCATGTAGAGCTGACTGACCTGGCTCTATCGGACGGGGGTTCGATTCCCCCCGCCTCCACCA
>WJLX01000055.1 GCA_014728225.1 Candidatus Coatesbacteria bacterium
AGCTGGGCGACGACCTCGCCGAACCAGCTCCGGCCGACGATCTTGACCGGGATGCGGCGCTCGTCGGCGGTCACCCAGACGTAGATCTTGCCGTGGACGCGGCTGAGCTTGTACTCCTCGCCCTCGTCCTCGAGAACCTCGGATTCGGGCCGCAGGTCGGGAACGAGCTTGAAACACTCGAAGGTCCCGGCGGGGACCGTGACCATCTCCCGGGCGACGACGTCGACGGTGACGTTCTCGTTGCGGGTGGCGTCGGCGTAGGGGAAGGTGAAGGAGGAGCCGACGCTCATGTCGTTGTAGCGGATGTTGTAGGCCACGGCGAGGGTGTCGCAGCCGCCGTGGACGATGCCGGTGCGGACGTCGGCGGCCGAGGTGATGGTATGGGCCTCGTGGTCGTAGTAGAGGATTTCCTTCTCGACATAGTCGCCCTCGAGGAGGTTCTTCTCGTAGCGCAGCGAGGCTTGCAGCTCGGGGTCGAACAGGCTCTCGACGCGGTCCTGAACGTAAAAGAAGTCGCTGAAGGCGCTCGAGGAGTCGAGCTTCATCGTCAGCTTGAGCACGTCGCGGCCCTGGTAGCGGACCCACTTCTCGACCTTGAGCACGGCGACGCCGGCCATGATGTCGCCGTAGGAGGCGGAGAGGATGATCTTCTCGCCGACGTTGAAAGGCATGTCGTCGGCCAAAGCCGTCCCCGCGGTGCAGAGGAGAACGACGAGGAGGCTGGCGGTCAGAATCCGGCGCATGGTGTTTCCTTCCTTGGTCGGCGAAGGTTAGTCAGCCAGGACGTAGCGCTCGAGGCGGGCGTGGATCTTGCCGAACCAGGTGTTGCCGACGATCTGGATGGGCAGTTGATGCTCGTCGGCGGAGACCCAGATGTAAAGCGTGCCCTCCTCCTTGAAGATACCGGTCTCCTCCTGGAGCTCGGGGCGCAGCTTGTAGCAGTCGAAGGTGCCGGCGGGAACGGTGATGGTCTCGCGCCCCAGGACGGTGATCTCGACGATCTCGTTGCGCGTGGCGTCGGCGTAGGGGTAGCTGAGATCGGCGCCCTCGTGGATGTCGTGGGCCCGGACGTGGTAGAAGGCGGCCAGGGCGTCGCAGCCGTTGGCGACGATGCCGTTGCGCACCTTGGTGGCCGAGGTGATGGTGTTGGCCTCCTGATCGTAGTACAGCACCTCGTCGGCGGTGTAGGTATCCTCGATCAGGTGCTTCTCGTAACGCAGGCTGGCCAGACGCTCCGGATCGAACAGGGACTCCATCCGGTCCTTGACGTAGAAAAAGTCGCTGAAGGCCGCCGAGGAATCGATGTCCATGGTCAGCTTGAGCGCCTCGGTGCCCTGATAACGGACCAGCTTTTCGACGCGCATCACGCAGACACCGGCCATGGTGTCCTCGTAGCTGACGCTGTAGATCAGCTTCTCGCCGACGCCGTAGGGTAGTTCGGCAACGGCGGGGAGCGCGATAAGCAGGCTGAGCAGCAGAATACCCGCGAGGGTGCTTTTCTTCATTGGTGACATCATCAAAACCTTTCGACGGGCCGCGGCCGCGGCCGAGTTTGGACAGTATAGCGGTCCCGGCCGGTTTTTTCCATCGCGGACGGTTGCGGCCGTTGCTTTGATACGCCACGGTCGGCCCAAAGGTTCATTCAGCGGTCAGTTCACGGTACAACGTCAGATAGCGCTCGGCCATCCGGGGGATGCTGAACTCGGCGGTGAAGCGGCGGCGGCCCCCCTCGCCCAGGCGCCGGCGCAGTTCGGGATCGTCGATCAGCCGCAGCAGAGCCCCGGCGAGGGCGTTGACGTCGCCCGGCGGCACCAGCAGCCCCGTCTCGCCGTCGACGACGGCCTCGGGGATGCCGCCGACGGCCGAGGCGACCACGGGCAGACCATGGGCCAGGGCCTCGAGGTTGGTGCTGCCGATACCCTCGATCAACGCCGGGGAACAGAAGACATCGCAACCGGCCAGCAGGGTGTCGGCGTCCTCGCGCCAACCGGGCAGCAGAACACGCTCGCCGAGACCGTGTTCGGCGGCCAGGCCGCGCGCCTCCTCCAACCGGGGACCATCACCGACGAGGAAGAAGCGGACATCTTCCCGCCTTAGGCGGATCCACGCCGCGGCGCGCACCAGGAAGCGCTGGCCCTTCTTGGGGGTGAAGGCCCCCACGGCACCGATGACCAGCTCCTCGTCAGCGACACCGAACTCCCCGCGCAGCAACCGGCGGCCCGCCTCCCGGAAGCCGGGCCGCGGCACGGCGGCGGCGCTGTGAACCGTGGCCAGACGCTCATCGGGCACGCCCAGGGAGCGCAGCACCCCGGTAACGTAACGCGAGACGCCGACCAGGCGATCGATCCGCCGGGAGCGGTACTTGAGCCTGGTCAACGGCCCCCGACCGGGATGCAAGGCCACCCGGCGGGTGACCAGGATGCGCGGCCGGTCCACACCCAAACGACCCGCCGCCCGGTAGGCGACACTGTGGGAATGGGAGTCGTGACAGTGGACGACGGCGGGCTCGACACACTCGATCAGCTCCAGCAACCGACGCACTGCTCGACCGTCCAGGGCGTTGCGCACGGCGAAGTCCCGCGTCGCGAAGTCCGCTTCGGCCAGGCGCCCGGCGAGGGGCGACCCCGCCGGACAGGCCGCCTCGACCCGCAGGGCCGAGCGCTGCTCCACCGTCTGGTGCCGCACCAGAAAAAGGACCTGGCGCTGTCCGCCGCGCCAGCCCCGGCCGGCGTCCAGGTGCAGGATGGTCAAGGCTCGTCGACTCATGGTTACCGCTTGCTTTATCGCTGGAAGGTCGTTGGTTATTCGAAGGCTTCGCGGCCCGACCCGGAAAAACGACGCTTGTCCCGCGCCGGCACCGGAGCTCAAGGCGCCGGAACTGGCACGGTTTTTGCATCTCGGCGACCGTTAGAACGAGGATAACGGTTCGCCTCCGCAAAAACCGTGCCAGTTCCGGCGCCGGGGGTTGGGCGGGCGGTTCGCCGTCCCGGGGCTTGTTTTTCCGGGTCGGGCCGCCGGGCGGCGCAATCGTAATGGACGCGGGGCCGGGATATTGCTCACTTGAAACTCGGCGGGGCGGCAATGATCCTCAAGGGGTCGACGGCCCAGGTGGTCAGCCGGATCTCGAAGTGCAGGTGGGGTCCGGTGGCCACGCCCGTCGAGCCGGCCAGGCCGATCTGCTGACCGGCCTCGACGAGTTGACCGGGTTGGACGTCGATCCGGGAGAGGTGGTTGTAGAGGCTGAACAGACCGCGTCCGTGGTCGATGCAGACGAAGCCGCCGCGGACGATCATCTCCTCGGCGATGGCCACCCGGCCCCGGGCCGTAGCGCCGATGGGGTCGCCCTCGGCGGCGGAGAAATCCACTCCGATGTGGACTCCGGAGGAGCCGTTGGAGTAGGTGCGTTGCTGACCGAAGGGGCTTGTCACCCGACCGGAGACGGGGCGGACGAAGCCGTCTTCCTCCCAGAGCTGCTCCGGTGTGTATTCGGAGACGACGGTCCGGGTGCGGGCCGATTCGCGTTCGATGATCTCCGGGTCGAGCTTGGCCTCGACCGAAGGTGAGAGCTGGATGTAGTAGCTTTCGAAGTCGCCTCTGTCGACACCCAGGATCAGTTCCTCGACGGTGGTCTCGCCGGTCTGATCGGTGAAGGTGACGTTCAGGGCGTTATCGCCGGGCTGGGCCAGCAGCCGGCAGCCGGCCAGGGCGCGCCACTCGGTTTCGCTGCGGGGGTAGAAGGGGAAGGTGCGGTCGAAGAGGGTCGCCGAGGCCTCTACCACCGGAGCATCGAAGGTCAAGTCGATGGCGAAGGGCTGCCCCTGTTCGACCCGGGGCGGCAGCAAGGCCGCCTCGATGAGTTCGGCCGGCGGCAGCACGATGCTGAAGGCACGGACGACGTCGATCCTGGAACGGGCTTCGTCCTCGACGGCCTCGCAGGCGATGTGGATGAGGTGGGGTCCCGGCCCGAGTTCACGCAGCGGCAGGGGCACGCTGAAGCGGGCGAAGGTCCGCAGCTCCGTGGCGGGGAAACGCACCGGAGCGTTGTCGATACGCACATCTACGAGGTTCAGTTGTCCCTCGGGGGCGGTGACGGTGAAGGTCAACTCGCCGTCTTCCTCGAGTACTTCGCCCTCCCGGGGGCTGACCAGATCCACCACGGGGGAGGGGATTTCCTTCTTGCAGCCGGCCAGGGCCAGCGGCAGGACTGTGAGGAACAGGATCAGGGCTCTGCGCATCGTCGGCGACCTCCAGGGGGTGTCGGACCGCATAGTCTGGGGGATTATAACCCACCCCGCCGGTCGAGTAAAACGCCGACGGATGCCCGGCGTCGGGTATTCCATTCCCACCTTATCCACGGGCGATAATAAAGAGGGAGGCCGTCCTCCCTCTTTTAAACAGCTAAAACGATCACGCGTTACGGCCGATCGTACGGTTACTCCAAACTATGCTCGGCTTCCTTGATCAGCTCGACGACGGCCTCAGCGCTGCCGGCCTCGAGGATGCTCTTGCGTAGCTCGGCGTCCTTGACCAGGCGGGAGAGCCGGGCCAGGGAGCGCAGGTGTACGGTGTCGGACTCGGCACAGAGCAGGATGAACAGCTTGGTCGGTTTGCCGTCCATGCTGGCGAAGTCCAGGCCTTTGGGCTTGCGCCCGATGACGATGGCCAGGCCGTCGATCAGGTGTGGCTGACCGTGGCGGGGGTGGGGGATGGCGACGCCGTTCTCCAGGCCCGTGGTACAGAGCTCCTCGCGGGCGGTGACAGCCTCGATCAACTCGCCGGCCTCCTCGAGTCGACCGCTTTCCACCAGGTTCTCCACCAACTCGGCGATGGCCGCGGGCTTGGAATCGGCCTTCATTTCGAGGATCACGTTCTCGGCCTTGATGTAACCGGCGATGTTCATTGTTTGGCACCTCCTGCCTCGAGCCGACGACGGTAGCGCCGGTTGCGGCGGCGGTCGTGTCGGTCGGGATGTAAGATCGTTGACGGTCGTCGCCGCGGGAAGGCGGCGCGCCGGTTGCTGTCGCGGGCATGGTTGCAGTCGATAGTAAACACAACCCGCTCAAGCTTAATCCACCGTCGTGATAATCTCAAGCCTTTTCCAGTCCGGCCTTTACATACCCACCCGACTGTTGTACAATACGCCTTCGCTAGCGTTCAAGGGTCGCTGGATCCTTTATCCACAAACTGTTTGGCAATTGTCGGAGGGAAGCAGATGTACGCCGTCATCAACAGCGGAGGCAAGCAACACCGCGTCGCCGAGGGCGACCTGCTCCGCGTCGACCGCCTGCCGCTGGAGCCCGGCGAGGAAAAGGTCTTCGACGAGGTGCTCTTCGCCTACGACGGCGAGAGTTATCACCTCGGCCGGCCCAGCCTCGAGGGTGCCCGTGTCGTGGCCGAGATCGCCCTCCAGGGCCGTGCGCCCAAGGTCGAGGGCATCAAGTTCAAGCGCCGCAAGCGCTACCGTCGCGTCTTCGGCCACAAGCAGCCCTACACCTGGCTGCGGGTCAAGTCGATCGAGCTGTCCGGCGCCGGTTCCGCCGCCCCGAGCGAGCCGGAATCCGAACCGGCCGAATCGGAGACCGCGGAAGACGACGAGTAGTCCATCAGCGAGTAAACCCCCAGGCACCGGTCGCGACCGGCGCCTGGGTTTTTCCGTAGCGAATACCTGTAAGGGCGGGGTTTCAATCCCGCCCGCCGGGCCGTCATGGTTTTTGCATACCGCAGACCTCCCTTCGGCGGGAGGTCTTCGGGCAAAAACACCCGCCGGCCCTATGTTATCGGCGGTTGGGTGCGGATCGGTGTTGTCGTACGAACGGCGGCGGGGACGCCAGTCC
>WJLX01000056.1 GCA_014728225.1 Candidatus Coatesbacteria bacterium
GACATCATCGGCTCAGCCTACGAATTCAACCCAACCAAGGACTACGCCTTCGAGCTGTTTCCGCCGGAGGCCGACTTCACCGACGACACCGTCCTCACCGTCGCCGCGGCCGAGTTGATCCTCGACGGCGGGGATTTCATCGAGCTGCTGAAAAGCTACACCCGCCGCTACCCCGGCCGGGGCTACGGCGGGTTCTTCCACGACTGGGCCCACAGTGACGACCGCCAACCCTACAACAGCTTTGGCAACGGCTCGGCGATGCGGGTCAGCCCGGCGGCTTGGGCCGGGGCGACCCTCGACGAGGTGCTCGGGCTGGCCGAGGAAACCGCCGCCGTCACCCACAGCCACCCCGAGGGCGTCAAGGGCGCCCAGGCGGTGGCCGCCGCCGTCTTCCTGGCCCGGCGCGGTCGCTCGAAAGCCGACATCCGGAGCTACCTGGAGGACACCTTCGGGTATGACCTCCAGCGCCCCTACGAGAGCATCCAGCCCGACTACGCCTTCGACGTCACCTGCCAGGGCAGCGTGCCCGAGGCCTTGATCGCCTTCCTGGACTCCACGGATTTCGCGGACGCCGTCAGAAAGGCCGTCGCCCTGGGCGGCGACAGCGACACCCAGGCCTGCATCGCCGGCGCCGTGGCCGAGGCCTGCTACGGTGTGCCCGACGAGATCGGGCGGAGCGCCCTCGCCTACCTCGACGATCACCTCGGCGGCGTGACGCAACGCTTCATCCAGGCCTACGTCGCGCGCTGAGCCGGGCCTCAGAGCTTCCAGAGATCGAAGTCCTTCACCTTGCTTTTGCGCCGCTCAACCTTGTAACGGGCCTTGGCCAGCTTGCGCCGATAACCGGCGATGATCTTGTCGATATCCAGATGGGCGTACTTCTCGCTGCCTTTCTTCGCCTCCCAGCAGGCGATCATGTGCTCGATATTGTCGACCGGTTTCTGATCGTGCTTGATGTAAGCCTGCTGGCGGGGGACGAAGCTGTTGGTCTTATAGACGACGTCGAACTCGGTGCTCTCCCCGGTGGCCAGCTTGCGGATGACGAACCTCTCCCCGGTGTTGCGGATGACGTAGCTGGCGCCCATGTCGACCAGCACCGCTTCGACCGCCGACTCGTCGTGATCGTCTACCAGACGGTAAACGAAGGCCAGACGCAGTTTTTCGTCTACCATGTGGAGCCACTCCACGTGGTATCGTTCAACGTGCCCGCGCAGCTTTGGTAGCTGGTTTTCGACGATCGCCTTGCGATCCGCCGGAGTGCGGGCGTCGAACAGCACCACCAGCAGCTTCTTCGTGCCGATCAGTTTCTTATGCACGCTGAGTTCATGATGGATGGCCCCGGCCGGTCCGACGCTGGATGTACCGCGGGGGTTACCCTGGGCGTCGTAACCGAACTTCAGCCGCGACCCGTCGTGAATAACAATCGCCATCTTGCGCCTCCCTGCGTGGTGGATTGCCGATGAGCTATCGTCGATTGTTTTAATTCTACCACCCGTGTGTGACAACCCAGGTCAATCCGGGAAGCGCAGCAGGGCGCCCCGGGGCGCTCAAGCCGTCTGGCAACACCGCTGACGGGGACCAGCTTATCAACGGCAACCCATTGTTACTCCCAATGTGATGGCCGCCCTTGCCGGAGGGCGCAATGTGTGCTATTTTATTTCATCACTCAATATGAAAAACTGGATCGAGGTTTAAAGGTTTAAGTGGAGAAAAGAGGAGGAATGATGAAACGGCTGTTTTACCTAGCATTTCTCGTTGTTCTACTATCGATGGCGACCGCCAAAGAGTGGTATCAACATTGGGTAGACGAAAACAGTAGTATCATATTCGCTTCCCTGGCGTTTGATTCTAGCGATAACGCTCACATCTCGTATTACGATGGTTCCGATTACGAAGGTTCCAATGGCGACCTTAAGTATGCCGTCTGGAACGGCACGAGTTGGCAGATCGAAACAGTGGATGCCGACTATTCTGTTGGCAGATATTCCTCCCTTGCGCTGGATTCATCCGGCAATCCGCACATCTCGTATTACGACGCTTCCAATGGCGACCTTAAGTATGCCGTCTGGAACGGCACGAGTTGGCAGATCGAGACGTTAGATTCGAACGGTTATGTCGGAAAGTATACCTCCCTTGCGCTGGATTCATCCGGCAATCCGCATATCTCGTATTACGACTATACCAATGATGACCTTAAGTATGCCGTTTGGAACGGCACTAGTTGGCAGATCGAAACAGTGGATGCCGACTCTTCTGTCGGCAGATATTCCTCTCTTAAGGTGGATCCATCCGGCAATCCGCACATCTCGTATTACGACAATTACGATGACGACCTTAAGTATGCCGTTTGGAACGGCACGAGTTGGCAGATCGAAACAGTGGATGCGGACGGTGATGTCGGAACATATGCCTCTATTGCGCTAAATTCATTCGGTATTCCAAGCATCTCTTATATTAACCTCATCACTAATAGTAGTATACTTATATTCACCACATGGAACGGCTTATACTGGGAACATGAGATCGTTGATAGCGGAAAGTATGTAGGCAAACACAACTCCCTGGCCCTTGACTCCGACAATAATCCGCATATCTCCTATCATGATACTGGAAAAAACAATCTCATGTACGCTTTTCTGGACTTCTACTGTAACCACTACTGGAGTGTAGAGACAGTGGACGCGGACGGTGATGTCGGCGGGTATACTTCCCTGGCGATGGATTCCAGCGATTTTCCGCACATCTCGTATCATGACAGGGGAAACAACAACCTCAAGTACGCCGCCTGGAACGGCACGAACTGGGAAATCGAGACAGTGGACTCTACGGGTGAAGTTGGCAGCTATACATCTCTGGCGCTAGATACAAGTGATCATCCACATATCTCATATTATGACTATGGAAGCGATAACCTCAAGTATGCCGCCTGGAACGGCGCGAGCTGGGAGATCCAGACGGTGGATTCGGATGGTGATGTCGGCTCGTTCACCTCCCTGGCGCTGGATTCCGGCGATAACCCACACATCTCATACAACGACTACACCAATAACGACCTCAAGTACAGTTGGCATAATGAAGCACCTTCCGCCTTCTCGCTGCTCTCTCCCAGCGACGGCGCCACCGTGGACGATTATCCCCTGTGCGACTGGGAGGACGCCCTGGACTATCACGCGGTAAGCTACGATCTCTGGTACTCGACCGAATACGACTTCGATCCCCGTGAGGAGCTCACCGGCCTGACCGACTCGGAGCACCAGTTCAGCGAAACCGAGCTGGACCCGGGAACGATCTATTTTTGGAAGGTTCGGGCCTGGGATGGCTACGAAGAGACCTGGTCGACGGAGACCTGGACCTTCTACGTGCCGGATAATGTCGGCCTCGACGGCGTCGAGCTGGCGGCTTCTCCCGCCGCCAACGGCGTTCTGCTGGGCTGGACGATCAGCGGCGACACGCCCTCATCCATCCGCGTGCTGCGCGGTGAGGAGAATCCCGTCGCCGTCAGCGGCTCGTTGCCCGGTGAGACCAGCCGCTGGCTGGATCGGGGCGTCGAGCCCGGCGAGAGCTACGTCTATTGGCTCGAAACAACGGATAGCGCAGGCTGTGTAAAAAGATTCGGACCGACGGCGGCCGTCGTCGTGCCGGAGCAGGCGCAGCGCTTGACCCTCGATGAACCGTACCCCAACCCGGCGGCTAACAGCGTCAGCGTCGCCTTCACCCTGCCCGAGGCCCAGCACGTCAGCTTGAGTGTGTACGACCTGGTCGGACGCCGGGTGACGACCCTGAGCGAGGGTGAGCTGCCCGCCGGGCGGCACGAGGTCGCCTGGGATTGCGCCGGTGAGGCGTCGGGCATCTATCTGCTGCGCCTGGAGACGCAAGGCGCGGCGCTCAGCCGCCGGGTGGTCGTCGGGCGGATCGTCGATCGGTAACGAGTTCTCGAAATAGCGACACCCGGGCGGGATTCAACCCGCCCCGACGGTATGCATAGCCTGTTACCAATCCTCCCCGCCGTAAATCGCCAGCCCTGTTGGGCGGGGACTGGCGTCCCTGCCGTAAATCGCCAAGGCCGAAGCGTGCCCCTTTGACATTCGCGGCGGGGGGCGGAGCCCCCGCCCTACGTAAAACAGGCATCCGGCAAACCCGGGCGGGATCAACATCCCGCCCCTACGGTAAGCATAGCCTGTTGCCAATCGTCCCCGCCGTAAATCGCCAACGCCGAACCGTGCCCCTTTGACATTCGCGGCGGGGGGCGGAGCCCCCGCCCTACGTGAAACAGGCATCCGGCAAACGCGGGCGAGATTAACATCCCGCCCCTATCGGTATGCCGGCCGGGGGCGTCCTACAGGGATGTTTAGCAACGGCGGGGTCGCCCCCGCCGTTTGTTTAACTGCCTGTTCTACACGAAGCTAGATCTTCTTGAGCTTCGTCATCACTTCCTTGGCTTCGATGAGGTTGATGCGGCCCTCCTCATCGCCCAGCCACTCCCGGGCCTTGTCCTGCATCCCGTCGGGGACGATCAGATAGACGGGAATGTCGTGGGCCAGGCAGGCGAACAGGATATCCAGGCGGGGCTGGTTGGTGACCTCGGGCGGGATGACCTTGTGCAGATGACCGACGACGGCGTTGACGCCATCCTTGGGTGTCAGGTGGTTGATGTATTTCCCGTGGTTGTCCCAGCCGTTGCCCAGGGGCAAAGTGCCGAGGCCCTCGAGGTTCAGGCGGGTCAGCAGATCGGGATCGATGCCTTGCAGATAGCCGATGGTCTTCATTACTCCTCCTTCGCTAGTTATGGTGGTCGTTTGTCCTGTTATTAGGATAGGATAATAAATGCACTTTGACAAGGGGAACCGCAGGCTGACTGGGCGAAATGCTACGAAGCAGATGAGCGTCTCGCCGTGCCGGTTCGAGCGCTAGACCGCTCAACGGTGCACTTCGCCGGGGTGCCCCGGCGGTCGCGAGAATGGGGTGGCTCGTTTTCTACGGAAGAACGGGACCCCACGGCCCCGCTGCCACCAACAGTCTCATAATCCGGCAGCTCAGGTTGCGGAGCCTCGTTCGTGTTGCTCGTTCGCGTTGAATGAGCCCAAAGAAAAACGGGGCTCGACGAGCCCCGGCAAGGTATCCGTACCGCTGGTATTTGTTATGGTTGGTCTGTCCTGCCCGCTTGGTGCTTGCGGTCGGCCTGCTGGAGGGGTAGGCCCGTAAGGCGGGCGGTGCTGAGGGGATTTGTTTAACTGGCCCGCTTGGTGCTTGCGGTCGGCCTGCTGGGGGGATGGGCCAGTAAGGCGGGCGGTGCTGAGGGGACTAATTTAACTGGCCCACTTGGTGGTGGGCGATACTGGATTCGAACCAGTGACCTCCTGCACGTCAAGCAGGCGCTCTAACCAACTGAGCTAATCGCCCGGTTTCTCGCGGAGGGACAGAATAGCAAAGGGGGCGGCGGGATGTCAAGGTTGGCGGGCGGGTGGGGAACCGCCCGCAGCCGGGCGTCGTAGCTGATATGAAGCGGCTCTCCGCTGAGCTTCGGCTTGACTGGCACAGGTTACGGTGCTAGCATCGCCGTGCCGCCCTCGGAACAAGGGACGGCCCCGATTGCGTATACTCTAACCCCGACGGTTTCCAAAGGAAGCGATGAGAAGACTGCTGATCCTGTTGCTGCCCGTCATGGTGACGGCCGCCCCCAACCTGGGGCTTGAGCCTCGACCCACCGCCGACGCCTATATCCTGCTGGTCGACGACGAGGTCGACGGCGTCGACATCCCCCAGTATCAGACCAGCTACTACGAAGCGGCCCTGGATGGTTTGGGGTTGGACTACAACATCTGGGATCACGCCGAGAACGGCGAGCCGGAGCTGGACGATCTGAACCCCTACGATATCGTCATCTGGGTGACGGGCAACTCCTGCCCCTATCCGGCCTCGAACCCGGAGTACGGCCATTCGGCGCTGAGCCTGAACGAGGAGGCGCTGCTGCGGACCTGGCTGGAGACGCCGCAGGCCCGGGGGCTGATGCTCTCCGGCATCTGGATCGCCTACAACGGCGTGGCCGACGAGGTCAACGACGAGCAGTTGCCCAGCGTGTTCTTCGATTACACCATGGGCCTGGACTATCCGGGCGCGAACTTCACCGACTGGATCGAGGTCGACAGCGAGTGGAGCCTGAGCGGCGCCGGCGGCGAGTTGGGGCTGGGCGATCTGGGGATCGAGTGGGTCAGCGTCGAGACCTACCCGGACATGCTCGACAGCAGCCTGGGCAACGTCGAGGCCTACTGGACCGATCCCGACGGCGAGGACCATCACGCCGCAGTGATCAGTTACGAGGGCTCGAGCTTCCGCACCGTTTTCTTCGCCTGCCCGCTGGAATCCATCGACGGCACGACGAACCGCCGCGACGTGATCGACAAGGTCGTCAGTTGGTTCACCGCGGGCGAGGTCGGCCTGGTGCCGACGAGTTGGGGGCAAATCAAGGCCCTGGAGTAGGTAGCGAGGTTCAGCCATGCCGCCGCTCTACACCATCGGTTACCAGGGCCGCAGCCTGGAGGAGTTCCTCGCCGTGCTGCGACGCGAGGGGATCGGTTGCGTCGTCGACGTGCGGCGCAACGCCCTCTCGCGCAAGCCCGGTTTTTCCAAGACGGCGCTGCGCAAGGCGCTGGCCGGAGCGGGCATCGACTACCTCCACCTGCGGCGGTTGGGCATCGAGAGCGCCCAGCGCAAGGGGCTCAAGACGGACGAGGATTACGCCCGGCTGTTTGACGAATACCGGCGGGAGGTTCTCGACTCGGCCGACGCCGAGCTGACAACGATCGAGGAGCGGGCCTACCGGGAAGCGACGGCGCTGCTGTGTTACGAAGCCGAACCGGCCCGCTGCCACCGTCGTCTGATCGCCGAGCGGGTTTCCGCAGTGCCGGGACTGAGCTTCGGCAACCTCTGAGAACGAGGTTTCGTTTTATTGAACGGGGCCGGTCGCGGCAACAGCAGGCAACCGACCGCGTTACGCTATAGTTTTGTGGAAGGGTGAGACGATAATGAACACCGACGACAACAGCCTCAAGCGCTTCAAGATCCTGACCTTCACCCTGGCCGGCGTGGCCGTCGCCCTGGCCGTACTGCTGGCGCTGATGTACTTCAACCCACCGACGGCGCAGCCGTCGAGCGGTCCAACAGAGCCCCAGCCGCTGAACATGGCCCCCGAGGAGCTGGCCAAGTTGGCCGAGACCAACAAGGCCTTCGTGGCCGTAGCCGAGGCCGTCGGTCCCGCCGTGGTGCAGATCCGCACCGTCAGCCGGGTGCGGGCGACACGGGGCTTCGATTTCGGCCCCTTCGGCGACGACTTCTTCGAGGACTTCTTCGGGCCGGGCTTCGAACAGGAGTACCAAACCGAGGCCGGCGGCTCAGGCGTGATCGTCAGCGCCGATGGCTACGTGCTGACCAACAACCACGTAGTCGAGAACGCCGAGAGCATCGAGGTCCAGTTGACCAACGGCCGCAACTACGACGCCACGGTCATCGGCACCGATCCGGCCACGGACCTCGCCGTGATCAAGGTCGATCCCGGCGAGGACGAACTGCCCGTGGCCCGCCTGGGCGATTCCGACGCCAACCAGGTCGGCGACTGGGTGGTGGCCCTGGGCAGCCCCTTCGGCCTGGACAACACCGTCACGGCGGGCATCATCAGCGCCAAGGGACGCAGCCAGCTCAACATCCTGGACTACGAGGACTTCATCCAGACCGACGCGGCGATCAACCCGGGCAACTCCGGCGGCCCCCTGGTCAACCTCAAGGGCGAGGTCATCGGGATAAACACGGCGATCTTCTCCACCTCGGGCGGCTATATGGGCGTCGGCCTGGCGATCCCGATCAACCTGGCCCAGATGGTGCTGGATCAACTCATCGACACCGGCGAAGTGACCAGGGGCTGGCTGGGAGTCTACATCCAGGACGTCACACCGGAACTGGCCGAGGCCCTGGGCCTCGACGACGACGCCCGTGGCGCTCTGGTCGGCGAGGTGATGCCCGACACCCCGGCCGCCGAGGGCGGCCTGGAGTCGGGTGATCTGATCACCCGGGTCGACGAGTTGACGATCGAGGACGCCACCCAACTGCGCAACCATATCGCCACGGTACCGCCGGGCGAGGACGTCGAGCTCGCGGTCTTGCGCGACGGCGAGCAAACGACCCTGACCGTCGAGATCGGCGAGCGACCCGCCGAGGAAAGCGTCCTCTCACCCGGCTTCAAACCCGACGGCGGCGGCACCAAGAGTCGGGCCCTGGGGCTCGAGGTCGGCAGCCTGACCCCCCAGTTGGCCGCCGAGCTGGGTTATGAAGGCGCCGACGGCGTCGTCGTCTCCGGGGTCGAGAGCGGCTCGACGGCCTACCGCGCCGGTCTGCGACAGGGGGCGATCATCGTCGAGGTCAACCGCAAAACCGTTAACAGCCCCGCCGAGTTCGCCGAGATGGTCGGGCGGGCCGACAGCCCCGTGCTGCTCTACGTTTGGAACCAGGGCATCCGCACCTACCTGGCCCTGGAGAAGGAATAGCCCCGGCTCTCTCATGCCCAAGGACGACAGCGATGAGCCAACGGCTGATCCAGCCCGGTTTCTTCCTCGTCAACGGTGTGCTGGCGCTGATCCTGGGCGTGGGCACCCTGCTGGCCGAGACGACGTCAACGCCGACCTGGTGCGGTGAGGTCAAGGACCTCCTCGATGGACACTGCACCGCATGCCACAACGCCGAGACCCCTCTGGGCGGCGTCGACCTGAGCTGTTACCGCGCCGTCTGCAAGAGCGAGTACTCCCTCGTCGAGGCCGGCGAGCCCGAAGCCGGCCCTCTGGTCGAGGTGCTCACCCAACCCGGCGCCGAAAGCGGCGGTCCCGACCACACCGCCCTGCTCGACGAGTCCGACTACGCCACCCTGCGGGCCTGGATCGAGGCCGGCTGTCCGTTGCGTAAACGCGGCGACTGAAGGCTCGTCAAGCAACTCAGACTGCCCAACGGGACGGCCGCCGGCCGTCCCGTTCTTCCACACACAAGGCCGTTCTCGCCACCGACGTATTCACCCGCCCGGGTCGCGACCTTTGAAAAACAGCCGCGGCGTCACCGCGTCCCGGTGCCGTCCCGGGTTACGACCGCCGGAACTGGCACAGTTTTTGCATCTCGACTAACGTTAAAGCTGAGGTTAACGTTGCGTCTCCGCAAAAACTGTGCCAGTTCCGGCTCGTCGGGTTGTTGAAGTCGCGGGTCCGGCGGGCTGTTTTTCAAAGGTCACGGTTTTGACAACAGACCGGGCTCAGCGGCCCGGTCTGTTGGTTGACGGTGTGGTTTGTCGGGTTGTTTGACTCAGGCGGAGTCGTCGGCCGTGGCGGCCTGGGCGGCGGCCAGACGGGCGATGGGCACCCGGTAGGGGCTGCAGGAGACGTAATCGAGGCCGGTGCGGTGGCAGAAGCCGACGGAGCGCGGCTCGCCGCCGTGCTCGCCGCAGATGCCGACCTTGAGGCCCCGGCGGCTTTCCCGGCCCCGCTCGACGGCCCAGGCGACGAGCTGACCGACGCCCTCCTGGTCGAGGACCTGGAAGGGATCGTGGGCCAGGATGCCTTTGTCGACGTAGTCGGGGAGGAACTTGCCGGCGTCGTCCCGGGAGAGGCCGAAGGTGGTCTGGGTCAGGTCGTTGGTGCCGAAGGAGAAGAACTCGGCCTCTTCGGCGACCTTGCCGGCGGTCAGGGCGGCCCGGGGGAGTTCGATCATCGTGCCGACGAGGTAGTCGACCTCGACGCCCTGTTCGGCGAAGACGGCGGCGGCGACCTCGCGGACGACGGCGGCCTGGTCGGCCAGCTCCTCGCGGCTGCTGATCAGGGGGATCATCACCTCGGGTTTGGCGTCGACACCCTTCTTCTTGCACTCGCAGGCGGCCTCGAAGATGGCCCGGGCTTGCATCCGGGTGATTTCAGGGTAGGCGATGCCCAGGCGGCAGCCGCGATGGCCGAGCATGGGGTTGGATTCGGCCAGTTGGGCGACGCGCTGGGTGATCTTCTCGACGGGGACGCCGAGGGCCTCGGCCAGTTGGCGCTGCTCGTCGAGTTCGTGGGGCAGGAACTCGTGCAGTGGCGGGTCGAGGGTGCGGATGGTCACGGGAAGTCCGTCCATGGCCTCGAAGATACCGCTGAAATCCTCGCGCTGGAAGGGGAGGAGTTTATCGAGGGCGGCTTGACGACCGGCCTCGTCCTCGGCCAGGATCATCTCGCGCATGGCCAGGATGCGCTCGTCGCCGAAGAACATGTGCTCGGTGCGGCAGAGCCCGATACCCGCGGCGCCGAATTTACGGGCCACGGCGGCGTCCTTGGGGTTGTCGGCGTTGGTGCGCACGCCGAGGCGGCGCAGTTCGTCGGCCCAGTCCATGAAGGTGCCGAAGTCGCCGGTCAGTTGGGGCTCCTCGGTGGGGATGCGCTCCGGGAAGACCTCGCCCGTCGAGCCGTCGAGGGAGATCCAGTCACCCTCGTTGACGGTGTTGTCGTCGACGGTGAAACGCTTGGCCTGGTAATCGATACGCAGCTCGCCGCAGCCGGCGACGCAGCACTTGCCCATCCCGCGGGCCACCACGGCGGCGTGGGAGGTCATCCCGCCGCGTGCGGTCAGCACGCCGACGGCGGAGTTCATCCCGTCGATGTCCTCGGGGCTGGTCTCGATACGCACCAGGATGACCTGCCTGCCCTCGGCCTTGGCGGCCACGGCGTCTTCGGCGTTGAAGACCACCTGACCGGTGGCGGCGCCGGGAGAGGCGGGCAGACCCTTGGCCAGGGGTTCGACCTTGGCCTTCTCGGCGGTGACGAAAACGGGATGCAGCAGATCGTCGAGGCGGTCGGGCTCCAGGCGGTTGACGGCGGTGGTCTTGTCGATCAGGCCCTCGGTCTGCATGTCGACGGCGATCTTGACGGCGGCGGCTGCGGTGCGCTTGCCGGTGCGGGTTTGCAGCAGCCAGAGCTTGCCCTGCTGGATGGTGAACTCGAGGTCCTGCATGTCGCGGTAGTGGTCTTCGAGTTTGAGGCGGATGGTGTCGAGTTCCTTGAAGACTTCGGGCATCAGCTCCTCGAGGGCGGGGAACTGCTTGCGCCGGGTTTCTTCGTCGACGTCGGCCGAGGCGGCCCAGTCCTGGCTGCCGGCCTTGGTCAACTGCTGGGGGGTGCGGATGCCGGCGACGACGTCCTCGCCCTGGGCGTTGAGCAGGAATTCGCCGTAGAAGTATTCGTGGGCGCCGGTGGCCGGATCCCGGGTGAAGGCCACCCCGGTGGCCGAGTCCTCGCCCATGTTGCCGAAGACCATCGTCTGGACGTTAACGGCGGTGCCCCAGTGGTGGGGGATCTCGTTGATCTTGCGGTAACTGATGGCGCGGGGGTTGTTCCAGGAGCCGAAGACGGCGCCGACGGCCTCCCAGA
Source organism: Candidatus Coatesbacteria bacterium (assembly GCA_014728225.1). Lineage (NCBI taxonomy): Bacteria > Candidatus Coatesiibacteriota > Candidatus Coatesiibacteriota bacterium. The sequence continues at coordinate 11,424 of WJLX01000056.1, forward strand.
GCTGCTGCTCGGGGTCCTGGGGGAAGGGCTCGCCGAGTTCACGCTGGTAGAGCTCCTTGTTGCGCTCGGTCAGCCGGCGCAGGTCGGCGGCGTCGAGTTCGGTGTCCAGCTCGACGCCCTTTTCCCGCTTGATCTCCTCCATGGCCTCCTCGAACAGGCCGCGGTCTACGCCCTTGACGACGTTGGAGAACATCTCGATGAAGCGGCGGTAGGAGTCCCAGCCCAGACGCTCGTTGCTGGTCACATTGATCAGTCCCTGGACGGTCTGGTCGGTCAGACCGAGGTTGAGGACGGTGTCCATCATCCCGGGCATCGAGACGCGGGCGCCGGAGCGGACGCTGAACAGCAAGGGATCATCGGTGCTGCCGAACCGCTTGCCCATGATCTTCTCGGTCTGGGCCAGGGCGGCGCGAACCTGCTCTTCGAGCTCGGGGGGGTAGGTTTCGTCGTGGTCGTAGTAATAGGTGCAGACGTCGGTGGAAATGGTGAAACCCGGCGGGACGGGGATGCCGATGGAGTTCATCTCGGCCAGGTTGGCGCCCTTGCCGCCGAGGAGGTTCTTCAGCTCTTTGGAGCCTTCAGCCTTGCCGTCGCCGAAGGTGTAGACGTATTTGGTCATTGACTGCGCTCCTTAGCGAAATGAGGTTATCTCGGAATGTCCGCTGGGGGACGATGGTCGATCAGGGCCGGCGTTACGGTGCTGGATTATCAATCTCGGCGCGGGTATACGCCAGCTCAGGCATCTTAACACAGGGCCCCGGCAAGGGCAACTTACTGAGAAACTCACAAAACCGTATAGCTCTATTTATCATGGTCTTAGAGCTGTCGTCCCTCGGGGAGCCTTCAACAGTATTCCAGTAAGCAAAGCGGAGTTCTCAACGAGGCGGGTTAGACCCGGGGAGGCGGATGAGGGTTGTTTACCGGTGCAGTCGGAATAACCAAGTAAACGCCCCTTCCCGGCGTGGGGTTTTGCGCAGGGCTTGACCCTCGTTTCTGGACCGTTGCGTTGAGTGTAACTACCGCTGAAATAAAAAAGCGTCAAGACGGCTGCCGGCAGACCGATGCGCGGCGGTTTCTCTGGCAGCCAGACCCGCCTGGCCGAATAGTAGTGTTAACTGCATGAAGAAGAGTGGGAAGAAGAGCGGGTTGGGCTCAGTTATCCGCCGAGGGGGTCAGTCGCGGCGGATAACGGTTCAAGCAGCCTCGGACGGCCGGCAGCGGCAGCGCTTCGGTTATTATCACGCAAGCTCCGGTAAAGCAGCACTTAATGCGCTGAATGATCAGGTCGACCCCAGCGGCCTCGCCAAGCCTGGTGAAAGAAGTGCCTCGTCCCGTTGCTGCTGAGTAATCCCTGACTCATCTAGGCTCCTAACTGTGGCTGATGCATGACTGCACTTTGTGGGTGATCGTCCTGGAAAGACGGAGGAAATGGAAGCATATACGAGCTGGGAAGGGCTGTCGGAATGCGGGGTTACCGGGGGATAGCGGTCAAGGCGGCGACTTTGGTGGAGTTGGGATACAACAAAGGGCCCCGGTGGTCGTGGAGTTATTCCAGGTAACGGGCGATTGTCGCTGAAGGATTTTGCCAGGGATCAGCACAGAAGATGAACATCAGCTATTGCAGTGGGGTTCTTTAGCGGTGTGAACGGGTCTGTCATCCCGCCACCGATCGAAGGGGGCAATGTGGCGGGGAAGAGCGGGACGGGGGAGCGGCACGCCAACCGTCCCAGTTGCAACTACCGCCACCACTACCGCTGCGCCGACGAGCGGCATCAGTGCGAGCCTCGCGGCAAGCTGTTCAAGCAGCGTCCCCGGGAACGTCGCAACGCGCCGCCGCTCGACAAGCCGCGCTGGACCCGACCAGCTACACCGATACGCCGACGGCCGGCGGGTCTATAACAAGCTGTCACTCAACGGCTTCCACCACAAGCGCATCGACAACCAACAGGAGTTCGCCGATGGACGGACACATAGCAACGGCCTCGAGAACTTCCGGGGCGACGCCAAACGCCGCTAACAGTTGACCATGGCGGCTTCAAGCGTGACTACAGACTCTTGCTCACTGAAAGGTCGTTCAGCTTCAGCCATCGAGACGGCGAAAACGTGCTAAACTACCTCGGGAGCCAGCTTCGCGCTTGTTCATAATCAGGTGATAATCCCTGTTGAAATCTCCATACCAAAAGACCCCTCGGGGGGTATCCCAGGGATCCAACTCACGCCGGCAACGCCGGTTGAACCAGGAAAACCAACAAAAGGCCCCGGTGGTCGTGGAGGTATTCCAGGTAA
>WJLX01000057.1 GCA_014728225.1 Candidatus Coatesbacteria bacterium
CACATCACCGGCCGAGTCCACCGTCTCGATCTCCCAGCTCGCGCCGGTCCAATGGGCGTACTTGAGATCGTCGTTGTTGACGTAGTAGTACGAGATGTGCGGGTTGCCGCCGGCATCCAGCGCCAGAGAGGTATAGTAGCCGACATCACCACTCGAATCCACCCAATCTATCTCCCAGCTCGAGCCGTTCCAGGCGGCGTACTTGAGGTCGCCGTTGGAGTAGTCGCAGTACGAGATATGCGGGTTGCTGCCGGTGTCCAGCGCCAGCAAGGTGTACTGACCGACATCACCAGTCGAATCCACCGTCTCGATAAGCCAGTCGTCGGCGGTTGCAGGTGCGACTAACACCAAGGCCAAAACGAGTAACAGCATCCGTTTCATTTTCCGCTCCCTTTGAGGTCGTCTGCCGCTAGACAGCCTAGACAGCAATGATGGTTTAATGATGGTTGAAAGTGAAAACTATCATTTAGCTAGGTGAAGTATTCAGCTTTGTCAAGAAGAACGGGACGGGCCGAAGCCCGTCCCCATAATCCTTCCATTTGGACCGGCTAAGCCGTTCCCTCGTCACCCTCCTCGGCCAGGGCGGCCTTGCGCTCGGCGGCCAGGCGTTCCATCGCCTGGACCTTCTCTTTGTTCCGGCGCCGCTCCTTGCGGCCCTCCGGGGTGAAGCGGTTGCGGAAGAAGTAGCGCAGGTGCTTCCAGCCCACCGGGAAGATCAGCGACCACTCGTCCCAGTGCACCAGGGTGCGGAAGAACTTGCCCAGCAGGAACCTGGGGCTGAGGTAGATCATCCGGAAGCCCTTGTCGCAGTAGTAGTCGATCTCCTGGGGGGTCAGGTTGCCGCCGGCGGCGTTGGAGACCATGTCCCCGGCCTCGGAGCTGGTCAGCTCGTGCATGTCGGCCGAGGTGATCCGCCCCTCGCCGATGAGCTGCTCGAAGGCTGCCGTGCCCGGGTAGAGGGACAGGGGCAGCCACTGGACCGTATAGAGCGGCAACTGCCTGGCGAAGCGGTAGCTCTCCTCGATGGTCTCGACGGTCTCGCCCGGGGTGCCGATGATGAAGGCGGCGTTGAACAGCACGCCGGTACGCTTGCAGTCCGCGGCGAAGCGCCGCATCCGCTCGACGGTGCTCCCCTTGCGCATGGCGTCGAGCATCCGCTGCGAGCCCGACTCGAAGCCCACGCAGAGCATCCGCAGGCCGGCGTTCTTGAGGTCCTTGAGAACCTCGTAGTCCACGTCGGCCCGGGCGTTGGTCGACCATTTGATCTTCAGGCCGCGCTGGCGGTAGCCCTCGGCGAAGGCGTGCATCCGCTTGTTGCTGATGGTGAAGGTGTCGTCCTCGAACATGATCTCTTTGGCCTTCGGCCAGTGCGACTGGATGAACTCCATCTCGTCGAGGACCTTATCCAGGGAGCGGTAGCGCACCCGGCGGCCGGAGAAGGTATGGGGGAACAAGCAGAAGGTGCAGCGGTGAGGGCAGCCCCGGCTGGCCCGGGTCATCACGTGGGGCCAGCGGCAGGGGTTGTAGCGGTAGTGCCTGATGTTGAGCCCCTGATTCCAGTAGACCTCGGCTAGCATCGGCAGGTCGTCGAGGTCGGGGATCAGCGGCCGGGCCTCGGTGCGGACGAACCCGCCGTCGCGCAGGAAGGCCAACCCCTGGATCCGCTCCAGCTCGTCGAGGTCCCCGCCGCCGGCCAGCCAGTCGGCGACCTCGACGACGGTGTAGTCGTACTCGCCGACGGCCACGGCGTCCAGGTCCGCCCCGCCGGCCTTGAGGACCAGCTCGGGGATGCTCGTCGGGTGCGGACCGACGAGCATGGTGAAGACGTCCCCGCCCTGCTGCTCCTTGAGGGCGTTGAGAGTGTTGATGTCGGCGGCCAGACTCGGCGCGCTGGTGGCGGCGATGACCAGCCGCGGTTCGAGCTCCCGGGCGATCTCCAGGGTGCCGGCGAGATCGATGTCCGCCGCCGGGCAATCGACCAGCTTGACCGTGTGGCCGGCGCGCTCCAGCATCCCCGCGGCCCAGGCCAGCCAGAGGGGGAAGTAGAGGGTGCCGCCACGCGGGGCGTAGGCCGAGCGCTGCTCGCGGCTGAAGTGCTTGACAAAGGGAGGGTTGAGGACCAGGATGTTCACGGGGGGCTCCTTGAAGCGTGACCTGCTCGTTCGGTAGAGGGGCTGCTCCTTGCGCAGGGCGATTATACAAAAAAACCGCCGTCGGAGCCTGCAACTGTACCACTTCGCGCCACAGAAACCAAGGGCAATCCCGGATAATCACCGTCCCCGCCGCCGCCCGTCGGCGAGACCGCGACAGCTTACCCCGACAGGACCCTGAGGCACCCCTTTTCTGCCGATGAAACATCTCCAACCGCCGGCCGATATGCTATCCTTGGACCGAGGACACCACAGGCGGGAGGCCGCGTGGATCACCTGCAGCGTGAAACTCGACGGGAGTACGCCGCCCGGATCAACCGGGTGATCGATTTCGTCCAGCACAACCTCGACGGCGACCTGCGCCTGGAACGGCTGGCCGAGGTGGCGGGCTTCAGCCCCTGGCACTTCCACCGCGTCTTCCGCGCCATGACAGGCGAGTCCCTGGCGGCCTACGTCCAGCGCATCCGCCTGCAGTGCGCCGCCTCCCGCTTGATCAACAGCCCGCGGGACAAGATATCCCA
>WJLX01000058.1 GCA_014728225.1 Candidatus Coatesbacteria bacterium
ACTGTTGGAACTCCTCGGCACGGCCCCCGAAACGGCCGGTTCCGCCAGGGTTGAGTTCCATGACTTGCCGGCTATTCTCCACTACGGCGAATTGAACCTGGACGGCAAGGCCCGGACCTTCCAGACCCTGCGCCTCGACGACCCCGACGGCAGCGTCCTGTTCATCTTCCTCCAAACCGGCTCCGCCGACTTCCGCCGACTCGGCGACTGGGCCGCCCATCTGCTGGGTTGCCAATGAAACGACCCTTCGGCAAGCGAGGCGAGCGTAATCCGGCCCGGGAGCTGGAGCTTTACCGAATGCTGAGCGCCCGGCTCGAGCTGGAGCTCGAACCCCACCTCGAGCTGATGCACAGCTACTACGAGGGTTCCATGGTCCACCTGCGCGGGCGGTTGCGCGGCGACAAGACCACGGCTACGGCTGCCATCATCGGGCACTGCCGCGAGCTGGGCCTCAACGCCCACGTCACCGGCGAGCCCGAGTACGTCCACATCAAGCTCAACACCCGCCGCCGAGCCCGGCCCTCGCGCCGCTGGCTCTACCCCCTGTTCGCCCTGGCCACCCTGCTGACCGTCCTCTGGGCCGGCGGGATGCACGTCGGCGTCGACCTGCTCCAGGAACCGGCGCGCTGGTACGAAGGCCTGCCCTTCGCCCTCTCCCTGCTGGGCATCCTGGTCTGCCACGAGATGGGCCACTACCTGACCGCCCGCCGTTACGGCGTCGACGTCACCCCGCCGCTCTTGCTGCCCGTGCCCAATCCCCTGATCGGCACCTTCGGCGCCGTGATCCGGATGCGCTCCCCCGTGGCCGATCGCCGGGCCCTGTTCGACATCGGCCTCGCCGGTCCCCTGTCCGGCGTGGTGGTCTCCATCGTGGTGATAATCATCGGCCTGGGTAGCGCCGAGATCATCAACGCCGCCTACGGCGAGCTGCCCCTCTCCTACGGTCCGCCCGCCATGATCCAGATCCTGGGGATGAACGTCTGGCTCAACCTGCCGCCCCTCTTCCACCTGCTGCGGCTGCTCGTCGTCGGCCCCCTGGGCTCCGCCGAAGCCCTGGTCCTGGGGCCCGTGGGCTTCGCCGGTTGGCTGGGGCTGTTCGTCACCGCGCTCAACCTGATCCCCGTCGGCCAGCTCGACGGCGGGCACATCGTCTACACCTCGATGCGCCGGGCCTACAAGCCGCTGAGCACCCTGGCCCTGCTGGCTGTGCTGTTTTTCGCCTTCTTCTGGCCGGGCTGGTTGGTCTGGGCCGCCGTGTTGTTCTTCGTCTCCCGCAAGCGTCCGGCGCCCCTGGACGACGTCACCCCCCTGGGCCGGGGCCGCACGCTGGCCGGTTACGGCGCCATGCTGCTGTTCCTGCTCTGTCTGACCCCGGTGCCGGTGATTATGTAGCCGGCGGCGGACGAGCACCGTGACAGCACCGGGCCCGGCACGGTTCTTGCATTCACGGCGGCCCTGGCGGTCCGCCGTGGCAAGAACGCGCGCCGGGCCTTGTTACGCTCCCAAACGCTCGAACCCAGTTCTCAAGCCAGCCACATTGCATCTCCAATGCGGCTGTTCGGCGGGGTTCCGTGCCTCGCCCGTTTTTTTTCGCCGGCGGTTATGGTCGATGGTCCGGGCTGTCGGTCGACAGTAGCGCCTTGGCTTCGTTCCCGTCACCCCGCGGGCGGAGGAAGTACAGCCGGGTGCCGCCGTATTCTCGTTTGTCCACTACGTGGTAAGCGTCGAACCCGGGCTCGGGACCCTTGGTCTTGGGGGACTCGTAGACCAGCAGTCCGGCGACGAGGGGCCGCAGCAGGGCGGCGGTCTCGTCGGGGTCGCAGGCGTAGGGTGGATCGGCGAAGACGATGTCGTAGGGGGTGTCGCGACCGCCCCAGCCCGCGACGAACCGCTCCACGGACTGGAGGTAGATCCGTCCCCGGCCGGCCAGGCCGGTGTGCTCGAGGTTGGTACGCAGGTAGCGGCGCAGGCCCTTGTCGGCTTCGATGAAGTCGCAGCTCTTGGCGCCCCGGCTGAGGGCTTCGATGCCCACGGCGCCGACGCCGGCGTAAGCGTCGAGGAAGGTGGCCCCGACGACGTCGGGGACGAGGATGTTGAACAGGGCCTCGCGCACCCGGTCCGAGGTCGGTCGCACCCGGCGTCCCGGCGGGGCGTTGAGGCCGTGACCCTTGGCTTCTCCGGCGATGACTCTCACGCTTGCTCCTCGGCGGCTTTGCGCCGGGCGGTCACCCGGCGGTCGGCCAGGCGTTGGGGCTCGGGCAGACGGAAACGGTCGAGTTGCTCGAGGACGACGTCGAGGGCGTCCTCGAGGGTTATCCGGACCCCGACGGAGACGAAGAGGGGCTTGACGTTGTCCCGGCTGCGCAGGACGCAGCCCAGTGTCTCCCCGGTCCGCGGATCGACGAGTTCGCTGCGCGCGCCCTTCGACGGCCCGGGCTCGACGTACTCGCCGATCAGGCGGCTCTTGCCGACGCCGATGGTGGGGATCTCGAAGACCAGACCCAGGTGGGCGGCCAGGCCCAGGCGTCGGGGGTGGGCCCGCCCCTGGCCGTCGCAGATCAGCACGTCGGGTCGCTGTTTCAACTTGTTCCAGGCGGTGCAACAGGCCGGACCCTCGCGGTAGCTCAGCAGGCCGGGGACGTAGGGGAAGTCCAGGGGCGCTGTGCCGAGGACCTCTTGCAGCAGTCGGCCCCGGCGATCCAGCACCACCAGACAGGCGAAGACCCGCCGGAGCCGTTTCGAGTAGCTGACGTCGAGGCCGCCGACGGCGCCGTAACCAGCGAGGGGCTCGTCGGGCGGTAGCGAGGCGACCAGTTCGGCCTGTTGCCGACGCGCCGCGGCGACCTCCCTGGGCCAGGCGAGTTCCATCAGACCGTCCCCGCGCTCGGTTTTGTCGGTGCCTTGCGGTCGAACAGTCTGCGCTTGAGCCTCTTCAACCCCCGCCAGAGACGCACCGGCAGGTTGCCGGTCAGCTCCACCGCCCGCACCGGGCAGACCTCGTGACAGCACAGACAGAGGATGCAGCGGCCGTAATCGATCCGGTAGGCGCCGTCACGACGGCTGACGGCCTCGTTTGGGCAGGCCCGGGCGCAGGCTCCGCAGCGGACGCAGACCGCTTCGTCGATACCCGGGTACAGCCGTACCAATCCAGCCAGATAGCGGCTCAGTGATGAGGGCAGCTTCATCCGCCAGGCCGTCGCCGGGATGGTGAAATCGCCCTTAACCGGTGTCGCATCGCCGATAACGCTGATCCGGCGCGGATCGAACAGACCCCAGCGCCGGCAGGCCCGTTCGACGGGCAGCTCGGCGGCCCGCAGTCCGATCAAGCCGGCCAGAACGTGATCGAGGGCGGCGGCGTTGGCCCCGGCGGCCAGGCGGCCGAAGGCGTGGGGGGCGCCCGAGGCCGGACCGTCGCCCTGCATCGCAGTGACGGCGTCGACGATGCTGAGGGCCGGCGGACGGGCGGCGTAGCAATCGGCGACGATCTCGCCGAAGTCCAGCGGGTTGACCGCCAGGCGGTGGAACTGGGTCTTGCGCATCCCGGGCACGTAACCGTAGAGGTTCTTCACCGCGCAGGTCAGCAGGGTCAGGGAGTGGGTTTTGAGCTTGGGTAGGTTGACCACGGCGTCGGCTTCGACGACGGGTCGCGCGATTTGAACCGCCTCGCCGAAGCGGTTGCGACCACGGAAATGCACGTGGCCGGCGGTCTCGAAACCGACGATTTCGACCCCCAGCTCTTCGCAGACCGCGCCCAGGCCGCTGGTGCGCCAGACGCGCTCCAGCACCCGGCTGCTGCCCGCCGGGCTGTCGCCGACGATCACGCTGAACCCGTGCTCGAGCAAGGCCTCCAGCACCACACGCAACACGACGGGATGGGTGGTCACCTGGCGCTCGGGAGGGAACTCGGCCAGCAGGTTGGGCTTGACCAGAATCCGCGCCGGAGCCGGGGGCAACGGGGCCTCCCAGCCGCCCAGCGGCTCCAGGACGCGCGCCAGCGCCCGGCGGACGAGGTTCGGCTCGTAGCTTTCGCACACCGCCAGGGCCACCCGGTGGTCGGCCCGGCGTTGCGTCTGTATGTTACGCGGGATCTGTCCCGCCTCGGCCATGGCTTACCTCTTCCCTGTTCGTCACCGGCGCTGCGAGGTTAGCAGAGCACCGACGGCTAGGCAAGTCGCCTTGAAAAACCCGGTCTGGTCGGTTAGCCTTGATAGTGGAAGGAAAAGTCAAACGAGAGGAGACGACGTGGGACTCGAGGATCTCGATCTCGACTTCGGCGTGCGGATGGGTTTTTACACTCTGCTGGGGCCCGGGGTCGCCCTGACGATCTATCGCATCATCACCCGGGGCTTCGACTTCAAGGAACCGGTCTACCTCTGGGGCATCGCCATCCCCTGGTGGGTCAACTACAGCCTGCTGGGCGGGGCGCTGCTCATCGGCATCGGTCGCTGGTTGTGGTCCAGGCGCCGCAAGCGCCGCGAGGAGCGCCGGGAGCTGGCCGAGGAGCGTGCCGAGGCCGAGCGTGAACGGCGCGAGGACGAGGAGTGGGAACGCGAGTGGAACGAGTTCGATTGAGCGGTCCGCCGCGACGACTTCGTGTTTGAGAGCGGGGCATTTTAGAACACGGCGACGGGAATAGCTAAACCGTCGCGAAGGGGCCCTTGAAAAACAGCCGGCGGCGGTCCGCGACGCAGCCGACCGGCGGAACCGGCACGGTTTTTGCATCTCGGCGCCCGTTAGGACGTCTGATAACGGTCCGCCTCCGCAAAAACCGTGCCGGTTCCGCCGGTTGGTGTATGGCGGCGGCGTGGTGTTGACGGGCTGTTTTTCAAGGGCCCTGCGGATGCGGGCCAATAAGTTACAAATCGTTAATGGTGTGTTACAGTTATGAAACATTTTTTAACAATTAGAAACGGTGATTGCTGTGGTTTGACGGGGCGGTTTGCCCCTATCTTGTTGTTATTGTAGCCGATACGCCATTGGCTTGTCCCTTGGCACGCTTCTTGCAGGTTAACTGGGGTGAGGTGCAAGCATGACCACCCTGGCCGTCCCCCTCTTCGGAAACTACGTGGCTCCGCGCTTCTGCTCGGCGGCGGAGTTTCTCGTCGTCAGAATAGGCGACGAGGGCGAAACGACCGAGGGGAGCCTGCGGCCGACGGCCCGCAGTTGGCCGGAGCTGCTCGACGAACTGGTCGGCCGCGGCGTGGAGCTGCTGCTCTGCAACGGCTTCAACCGCGACTACCTGGCCCCGGCCGCCGCCCGCGGGCTGAAGGTCCGGGCCGGCCTGGGCGGCGATGCCCGGGAGCTGGTCCGCCTGTACCTGCGCGGTGAAGTGGAACGCGCCCGCATCCCCTTCGGTCCCGGACGCGGTTACGGTGGCCGGGGTCGCGGGAGGGGCCGCGGCGGCGGCCAAGGAGCGGGACGCGGCGCCGGACGAGGTCGCGGCCGGGGTACCGACGACAAACCCTATCAAGGAGACAGACATGCCTGGTAGAGATCATCGAGGACCGCGGGGCGAAGGCCCCCGCACCGGCTGGGGCCTGGGCGATTGCCCGCCCCGGGAAGGTGAACAACTTCCAACCCCGCCCACGGGCGTCGTTTACGGCCTGGGTCGCGGCGGACTGCCCCGCGGCGGCGGACGCGGCTGGGGCGGCGGACGCGGCGGCGGACGCGGTCGCGGCGGCGGTTGGGGACGTCGGCTGGGCGGCGGTGTCCGCTTCCGGGACCGCGGCGCCGCGGCGGCCGGTTCCCCGGCGCCGTCCCCCGTCGACGACGACACCAAGGAGACGGAGGATAAATGACCGACACCCGCCGGATCGCCATCGCCGTCGACGACGACCGCGGTCTCGAGTCCCGGATCAGCGCCCACTTCGGACGCTGTCCCCACTACGTCATCGTCGACGTTTCGGGTTCCGAGACGCTCGACGTCGAGACCGTCGCCAACCCCCACTACGCCGATCACAAGCCGGGCCGGGTCCCCGCCTTCGTCGCCCAACAGGGCGCCCGGACGATCATCGCCGGCGGCATGGGCCAGAAGGCCAAAGCCATCTTCGACCATCACGGCATCGACGTGGTCACCGGGGCCGCCGGCAGTGCCGGACAGGCCTTGGAGGCCTATCTCCAGGGCCGCCTGACCGGCTACGACCCCTGCCGGGGTCAGGGCCTGGGTCACGGTCACGGTCAAGGCCGGGGCGCTGGTGGAGGCCAAGGCAAGGGCCGCGGCTGTCACTGACTTTGCTTCCTAGAAGCTTCAAGCAACGCTAACATCTTCCACGAGGTGATACGATGCTGGTAGCCATCGCCGCCGCCAAGACCGGCGGCCTGCAGGCTCCCATGGACAAGCGCTTCGGCCGGGCCCCGCTGTTCGTGGTCTGCCACAGCGAAACCGGCGAAGTCCGCGCCGAGGTCCTCAACGGGGCCGTCGAGGCCCAACACGGCGCCGGTCCCCGAGCCGCCAACCTGATCAAGGAACACGGGGCCGAGGCCGTCATCGCCCGTTCTTTCGGTCCCAAGGCCGCCGGCGCCCTCGACGGTCTGGGCATCAGGATGCTGACCGTCGCCGAAGGACTGACCGTCGGCGAAGCCCTCGACCGCTTGCGCGACGGCGGGACCACGGCCTTCGGCTCCCGCTAGCCGTGCGCGTCTGCCTGGCCAGCGGCAAGGGCGGAACGGGCAAAACCCTGCTGTCCACCAATCTCGCCGACCACCTGGCCCGCCATTTCCAGAAGGTCAGCTATCTCGACGCCGACGTCGAGGAACCCAACGGCTTTCTGTTCCTCGAGCCGGAGATCGAGCGGCTGACGCGGGTCGCCGTTCAGTTGCCCGGCGTGGGCAAGGAGGGCTGCACCGCCTGCGGGGCCTGCGCCGACTTCTGCGCCTTCAACGCCCTGTTGGTCGTCGAGGGCGGCGTGATGGTGTTCAACGAGCTGTGCCACTCCTGCGGCGGCTGCCTGCGGGTCTGCCCAGCGGGAGTGCTCGTCGAGCAACCCCGCGAGATCGGCAGCCTGCGCCTCGGCCACCGTGGACGGCTCAAGTGCGCCGACGGCCGTCTCGACGTCGGCGAGCCCCGGGCCGTACCCGTCATCGAGCGCCTGCTCGACTGGACCGCCGGCGACAGCCTGAGCGTCATCGACGCCCCACCGGGCACCGCCTGCAACGCCACCTGCGTGGTCCAGAGCTGCGACTTCGTCATCCTGGTCACCGAGCCCACCCCTTTCGGGCTCCACGACCTGCGTCTGGCCGTCGAGATGTGCCGTCTGCTGGAGAAACCCGCCGTCGCCGTCATCAACCGCAGCGACCTGGGCGACGACGGTGTCCGCCGCTACCTCGACGGCGCCGGGGTGCGCGTCGTCGCCGAGCTGCCCTTCGAACGGGCCATCGCCGACGCCTACGCCGCCGGTGAACTGGCCGTCGAGCACTCGCCGACCCTGCGGCGGGTGGTCGAAACCCTGGCCCGGGAGGTACTGCGTGCCGTTTAAGGAACTCCTCGTCATCTCGGGCAAGGGCGGCACCGGTAAAACCAGCCTGGCCGCGGCGCTGATCGAGCTGGAGCTCGAGCGGGCCTCGGCCCCCGTCGTGGCCTGCGATGCCGACGTCGACGCCGCCAACCTGGCTCTGCTGATCGACGTCGAGGACGGCGCGGGTCGCGAGTTCACCGGCGGATCGACCGCCGTGATCGAGCCGTCCCGCTGCACCGGTTGCGGCGCCTGCCTCGAGGCCTGCCGTTTCAGCGCGCTGGAGCGGATCGACAACCGGGTCCGGGTGATCGAGACGGCGTGCGAGGGCTGCGGGGTCTGCCGGCTGGTCTGCCCCGCCGACGCCGTCGAGCTGGCGCCCGAGACCGCCGGGATCTGGTGGGTGGGTCGCGGCGAGGATTTGACCCTGGTCCACGCCGAGCTCGGCGTCGCCCAGGACAATTCGGGCAAGCTCGTCGCCCGGGTGCGTCGCGAAGCCCGGCAGTTGGCCGATGACCACGAAGCCGAGCTGCTGATCGTCGATGGACCGCCGGGGATCGGCTGTCCCGTCCACGCCGCCCTGACCGGTGTCGATCTGGCCCTCGTCGTCACCGAGCCCAGCCCCGCCGGCCTCCACGACCTCGAGCGCGCCCTGGAGACGACGGAGCACTTCGAGCGTCCCGCCGCCGTGGTCATCAACAAGTGCGACCTGGCCCCCGCCGTCAGCGAGCGCATCGCCGAGCTCTGCGAGCGCCGTAAAGCCCCCCTCGTCGCCCGGCTGCCCTTCGATCGCCGGGTGCCCGGGGAGCTGGCCCGCGGGCGCAGCCCCCTCGCCGTGCCCCGCTTCCGTGAATTGGTCGACGGCCTGCTGACCCGCCTGCACAGCCTACTCTGGGACTAGTGGGCGTCCTGACCCGGCGCCCTGCAATAATCCACGCCCCGGCACGCTTGAACTGCTGCGCCCCGGCTGCGCGGATGCCGGACACTTGGACGGCGGCATCCCGTGGACACTCCCGGTCGATTACACCCACATACGTAGGGCGGGGGCTCTGCCCCCCGCCGCGGATCGGCGTTCGTTGCGCATTCCCGACGGCCCTCTAGGGCGGAGCCTCTGACCCCGGCGCAAACAACGCTGATTGATACTACAAGGCAAAAGGGCGGACCGCAGAGGGTCCGCCCTACGTGAGATGCCGTCATCGTCATACCCTTGAAAACCTTACACTAACGCTCGATTACACCCACATACGTAGGGCGGGGGCTCTGCCCCCCGCCGCAAACAACGTTGATTGATACTACAATGCGAAAACGGCGGACCGCAGAGGGTCCGCCCTACGTGAGATGCCGTCATTGTCATCTCCTTGAAAACTAGACAATCACGCTCGATGGTGTACAGATGCAAGATTCGATATTGCATGAAGATACGAATGCAATCCACCCGCCTGCGCAGTTGACTTCATGGCACATTTTACTTCGCCCTCTCGTCGAGCGTCGCAACCCGTCCCCAGGGCAGAAGCGACTTGCCCGCCCCTCCCGGGTTGACCGGATTAGGCCCGACACGCCACCCACCGGTCCGAGCTATGCTAGAATGAGACTATGGACGAGGAGATACGAGGCATCCTGGAGCGCCTGGAGGCGCTGGGCACCGCGGAGCGCCGCGCCCGGCAGGGACGCTTCGGCGTCCGCGACGTGCGCGCCTTCGGCGTCAGCGTACCGCGGATCAAGCGGCTGGCCCGGGAGTTGGGACGCAACCACGACCGCGCCCTGCGCCTCTGGGAAACCGGTTGGCACGAGGCCCGCCTGCTGGCCGTACTGCTCGCCGAGCCCGAGCGGCTGACCGGGGAGCAGCTCGAAGCCTGGGCGGCGGACTTCAACGCCTGGGACCTCGTCGACACCGCCTGCGGCCAGTTGATCGACCGCACCCCCCTGGCCCGGGCCAAGCTGCGGGAGTGGATCGACCGCGACGAGGAGTACGTCCGTCGCGCCGGCTTCGTGCTGATGGCCACCCTGGCCGTCCATGACAAGGGCGCCCCCGATGAGGAGTTTCTCGGTTACCTGGAGCTGATCGAAGCCGCCCCGGCCGACGGACGCAACTTCGTCAAGAAGGCCGTCGATTGGGCCGTGCGGCAGATCGGCAAACGCAACCCGCGGCTCAACGCCGCCGCCCGGACAACGGCCCGTCGTCTGGCCGCGAGCGACGACGCGACGCGGCGCTGGATCGGCCGTCGCTCCCTCGGGGAGCTCGAAAGCCCCCGGATCCTGGAACGCCTGCAACGAAAGGCCGACCGATGAGCGCCTTCGAGGAACTCGACCTCTCCCGCCTGCGCTGCGAATCCATCGCCGAGCGACCCAGCAAGGTCACCCTCAATGACATCGCCGCCCCGCCGTCGCCCCCCGACACCGCTCTTCTCGACAGACTGCCCGATCAGCTCGTCGCCCGGGACCTCAGGCGCATCATCGCCCGGGTCGCCGCCGCCCGCCGCCAGGACTACCCGGTCATCGTCGGTGCCGGAGCCCACCTGGTCAAGCTCGGCCTCGGTCCCCTGCTGGCCGACCTCGTCCGCCGCGACCTGGTCACCGGTCTGGCCGTCAACGGCGCCTTCGTCATTCACGATCTCGAACTGGCCCACTTCGGCAAGACCTCGGAGGACGTCGCCGCCCAACTCGCGCGCGGGATGTTCGGCATGTGCCGGGATACGGCGGAGCTGGTCAACGGCGCCTTCATCCTGGCCCGGGAGGAGAAACTGGGCGCCGGCGAAGCCCTCGGCCTGGTCGCCCGGGACGGCGCGCATGCCGACATCAGCGTCCTGGCCGCCTGCTCCACCGCCGGCGTCCCGCTGACCGTCCACGTCGCCCTGGGCACCGACATCGTCCACATGCACCCGAGCTGCGACGGCGCCGCCGTCGGTGAAGCCTCGCTGCGCGACTTCCGCATCCTGGCCGCCCAGGTGGCCCGCCTCGGCGGCCGCGACGACGCCCCCGGCGGCTGCTACCTCAACTGGGGCTCCGCCGTACTGCTCCCCGAGGTGTTCCTCAAGGCCGTCGCCCTGGCCCGCAACCTCGGAATGCAGGGCCGTTTCACCACCGCCGCCTTCGACTTCAACATCGCCTACCGCGTCGGCGAGAACGTCGTCCGCCGCCCCAGCCCCGGCGACGGCCTGTACCTCGTCGGCCCCCACGAGCTGCTGCTGCCCCTGTTCCATGCCGGCGTCCTGCGCTCCGCGGAACCCCGGAACCGCTGACCGCGGGCGGGACACCGGCCACACCGTCATCACCCCCACCCGCGCCGCCGGAACCGGCACGGTTTTTGCATCTCGACGACCGTTAACGCGGTGATAACGGTGCGTCTCCGCAAAAACCGTGCCGGTTCCGGCGTCGCGGGTAACGAAGTCGCGCACGGCTACGGCCGGTGTCCCGCCCGCTGGGAATCGGGGCTCCGTCCGGCTATGATTTGAATGCCACCAGACAACACCGGACAGTGCGATGATACGGCTCAGCCCCCCTTTCTTGCTCGTAGCGGTCCTCCCGGCGGCGGCCGCCTTCTCCGGCGAGGCCGCGGCCGAGGATTTCATGTTGGAGCTGGTCAACGACGTCCGGGCCGACGCTGGCCTCACCCCCCTGGTCGCCGATCTCGAGCTGGTCCAGGCCGCCCGCCAGCACTCCTGGGAAATGATCACCCTGGACTACTTCGCCCACCAGTCTCCGGTGCCGGAGAACGCCACCCTGCCGTTGCGGGTGGCCAATGCCGGTTCAACGGTGGTCTGGGTTGGCGAGAACATCGGCGCCGAGTACCGCAGCGCGGCGTATAATTATAAGTCGCTGACGCTGGGAGCCTTTCGCGGCCTGATGAACTCGCCGCCCCACCGAGCCAACATTCTCGATCCCGACTATAACACCGTCGGCATCGGCATCGTCTACTCGGAAGCTGCGGGCATGCGGGGCATCCACGTGACCCAGGTCTTCGCCGCCCGTTGCTTCGAGTTGGAGCGGTTGCGGGTCTTCGCTGCGGAGGGCGGGTATCGCCTGGTTGTTGCGGGTTGGGTGTTGCGTGAGGGCTACGCCGGCCTGTTCGTCAACGGAGCGGAGTCCGCTTTCCACTTCCTCGATATCCAGCCCGATGGCTCCTTCCGTCTGGAGGTGCCCTTCGAGCCCGACAGCGGAGTCTACCTCTGCAAGCTGGGCCTGGGTCCCGAGGAGTACGGCTCGAAGGACATCTACAACGAGTTCCGCCTCGACACCTCCCGGCCCGCCGACGAGGCCCTGATCATCGGCGAGCATCCGTATTGAAGCATTAACGAGGAACAACACGGGGACGGCGGCGGCCGTCCCCGTTTACTATGGCCGCCGATGCCTTTACTGGGCGGTGTAACCGCCGTCGACGACGAGGGAGCTGCCGGTGACGAAGGTGCTTTCATCGGCGGCGAGGTAGACCACGGCCCAGGCGATATCGTCGGGTTCGCCGATGTGACCGACGGGAGTCTTGGCGGTGATCGCCGGGATCATCTGACCGTCGGCGGCCTCGTCGGCCAGTTCGACCATCGGTGTCCGGATGAAGCCCGGGTGGACGGCGTTGACGCGGATACCCTCGGTGGCGTAGAGCAGGGCGTCGTTCTTGGTCATCAGGGTCACCGCCCCCTTGGCGGCGTGGTAGGCCGGGGCGTCGGCGGCACCGACGAGGCCGTAGATCGAGCTCATGTTGATGATGCTGCCGCCGCCGGCTTGGCGCAGATGGGGCACGGCGTGCTTGGTACCGAAGAAGACGCCCTTGACGTTGACGGCGAAGAGCTTGTCCCAGGCGTCTTCTTCGATTTGATCCGTCGGTTCCATCGGCCCGGCGATGCCGGCGTTGTTGACGACGATGTCCAGCCGGCCCCATTTCTCGGCCGCGGCGTTGAAGACCTCGCGCACCTGGTCCTCGTCGCTGACATCGAGGTGCCAGTAGGCGGCGGTACCGCCATCGGTTTGGATCTGCTCGACCACTCGGCGTCCCTCATCGTCCCTGAGGTCGGTGACGGCCACCTTGGCGCCCTCTTCGGCCAGGCGCCGGGCCGCGGCCCGGCCGATGCCCAGGGCCGCTCCGGTGACGACGGCGACCTTGTTCTTGACGCGATCCATCGTATCGCCTCCTCGTAGAAGCGTTGGTTTGGTTGTCGATCCGGTTCGTTGTCGGTTACGCTAGAAGAAACCCGCCCGTTTTCCGTCCCCCAAGTTTCTCCAAGCCTGGTTCTTTCCCCTTTCCTCACTGTTAACATAGTACACTTTCTGCCCGTTGTAAAGCGGATTTGTGAATTAATTCTCTTGCGTGTTTGAATATGACTCTGCATAACTCACTGATAACATGATGTTTATATCTGTAATCCGTCTCATTTACAAATAAAAGAATATTAGGATATATTCACGCTATGGCTATTTGCCCGGTCGGCGTCGTCTAGCCGCCGACCCGCTGTTCAACGCGCCAAAGCGCCGCACGAAAAAGGGACCGCCGCGGCGGTCCCCAGTCAAAACCTGCTAAACCTACCCGCCTAACCCCCCGGCCAGGCCTCCCCGGCGTCGTTGACAAAAGCTACCTCGCTCAGCGGGCGGCGCCTGCGCTCCCGGGGCTGCCAATCCGCCGCCGGATAACCCAGGCTGATCAGAGCCAGGTTCTTCCAGCGCCGGGGGATGCCCAGCAGCTTGCGCAAGGCCTTGTCACGGAACCAGCCGATCCAGCAGCTCCCCAAACCCAGCTCCGTCGCCCGCAGGATGAAGTGCTCCCCCGCCGAGCCGCAGTCCATCAAGTGGTAGGGGATGTCCTTGAACAGCTCGCCCATCCGCGCCGTGCCGATCTCGCGCTCGGCGGCCAGCACCACGATCACCGGGGCGTCCGCCGCCCAGCGGTTGGCGACCAGGCCGCCCAGGACATTCTTCCGCAATACGCTCAGCTTGTCCGCCTCGTCGACGACGACGAAACGCCAGGGCTGGGAGTTGCAGGCGCTGGGCGCCAAATGGGCGGCGCGCAGGCACTCCGCGATCAGCTCCCGGGGCACGGGACGCGCCGGATCGTAGGCCCGCACCGA